>NZ_JAUZMZ010000006.1:0-64663 GCF_036327435.1 Rhodococcus chondri
GGGGGAGGAGCTAGGGAGCAGTGACGGCGAACTGCAGGTCGTCCTCGGGCGGGTCGGGTCCGAGCAGGCTCGGCGAATCGTGGACGCCCAACTGCCGTGGGTGCTCGTGTACCCGACCGGACGCCGGCAGTACCCGCAGGGGCCGGTGCTCGCATCGGTCCTCGGGTACGTCGGAATTGCGGACCAGGAAGACATGCAGTTCTGGCCGAACCTCGCGCTCGGATCCCGGGTGGGCAAGGCCGGATTGGAGAAGCAGTACGACGCGTTGCTCCGCGGCACCGACGGCAGGCAGTGCGTGTACGTCGATCCGTCCGGGCGTCCGGTCGGCACGGGGGAGCGGGTGGATCCGGTGCGGGGCCACGACCTGCGGCTGCACCTCGATCTCGGGCTGCAGCAGGCCGCGACCGACGCGCTCACCCAGGCGGTGCGGACCAGCGGCGGTGACCTCGGCGCGGCGATCGTGATGGACGCCCGCACCGGGGCTGTGCTGGCGCTGGCCAGCGTGCCGGGCTACGACAACAACGTCTACGGCCCCCCGCCCGACCTGGCAGCGCTTGCCGCACAGACCGAGGGAACAGGGCCGGGACGGATGCTCAACCACGCCGTGCAGACGGCCGTGCCGCCCGGCTCGACGTTCAAGATCGTGGTCGCCTCGGCGAACGCGGCGTCCCACGTCTTGTCGCCGGACACCGTACTCGAGGGCGGCGCGGCCTACACCTACGGAGGGCACACGTTCGCGAACTGGCAACCGATGGCCGGGAACAGTTTGCTCGGTGCGATCCAGTGGTCGGACAATGTCTATTTCTACCAGCTCGCCGACCTCCTCGGCCCCCAGCGGATCGCGACGACAGCCACTGAACTGGGAGCGGGCGCGCGATCGGGAATCGATCTGCCGAGCGAGTCCGAGGGCTTCCTCGGCACCCCGGAGAATGTCGGAAGTATCGGCGGAACATGGTATCCGGGGTCGACGCTGTTGATGGGGATCGGTCAGGGCACCGTCAACGCGACCCCGATGCAGGTGGCGCGCTGGACGTCGGGCATCGCCACCGGCGCGATGGTGACACCTCAGCTCGCGGCGTCATACGGGCCGGCGGACGCTGTGCCCATTCCCACCGCGGAGCCTCGTCGGCTGTCCTTCGCGGACGAACTCGGTCCCGTGCGGGCGGGGATGCGGGCATCCGCCGCGGCCGGTACCGCCGGCCAGCTCGCAAGCCTGCCGGTGTCGGCCGTCCCCAAGACCGGTACGGCGGAGGATCCGTCGGCACCCGGGAAGGGCCTCAATGCCTGGTTCTCCGCGGTGGTACCCGCCGAGGCGCCCGAGGTCGTGGTGACTGCGTTGGTGCGGGGCGGCGGATTCGGTTCGGCCACATCCGGTCCGGTGGTCAAGAGTCTCCTCGAGCGCTACCTCGCGCAAACCCGGGCGCCGGCCCCGAACCGCTGAGGAGCCGAATCCGTGAATGATCAGGAGCTGTAGGCAGCGACCACCTCAGGGTGGTCCATGCACGCGGTCGCGCCTTCTGCGACGCAGGTGAGCGGGCGCTCGGCAGTCTTCACCGGGAGTCCGAAGGCTTCTTCGAGCAGCTGCGGCAGACCACGCAGCATCGACCCACCGCCGATCGCCAGTATGCCTTCGGCCATCACATCGGTGATCGCCCGCGGAGGAAGGTCGTCCAGGCACGCGGCCAGTGTCTGCACGATGCCGGTTGTGGCGGGCCGCACGGCATACATGATCTCCTCGGTTTCGAGTGTGACCAGTCGCGCCCGGCCGGTCGCGGCGTCGCGGCCCTCCACCACCAGTGACTGTTCGTCGGCAGTCGCGGTCGCGCCCACCTTTGCTCGCTCGGCGGTGAGCTCGCCGACAATGATCTTGTGTTCCGCACGCAGGTACCGGTGTATTGCCCTGGTCAGATCGTCCCCGGCAATTCGACAACTGCGGTGAGAAAGGACACCGCCGAAACAGATGGCGGTGACTTCCGAAGTGCCACCACCGATGTCGACGACGAGATGGGTGCGGGGTTCGAGCGGGTTGATCCCGCAGCCGAGGGCACCCGCGACCGGTTCCGGTATCAAGCCCACTTTCCGGAGGCCGGCCTCATGTCCGACCTCGAGCAGTGCGCGACGCTCGAGTGGGCTGGCGCCTGCGGGAACCGCGATGACGCCCGTCGGCCGTAGACCGTACCGCCGGCTCGGGGTGGCCTGCCTGATGACGGCCGTGACGAATGCCCGGGCCGATTCGAGGTCCACGATCACCCCATCACGTATCGGACGAACCGGCGTGATCCCGGCCGGAGTGCGGTCGACGAGGTCACTCGCATCCAGGCCGATCGCGAGCGCTCGGTGTGGATCCTTGGTTCGAACCATCATCAGCGATGGCTCGTTCAGGACTATGCCGTCTTCGGGGGTACCGACGACAGTGTTGGCAGTTCCGAGATCGATACCAAATCCACGCACGTCGGCCTCCGAGAGGATCCAGCGAGATTGTTCAGATGGTGTACAGCAGCGGCATTGGGAAGATGTCGCGTACCACCTCAGGTTACCGCTGTCGAATTCCGTTCAGCGCGTAGTTCGTCGGAATAACTGTCACGCCGTTTCTCCGACGGTCCACGGCCGAGCACTCGTCGTTGACGGCCGGATCACACGGGATCGAGTTGCAACACAACCTCGACGCGTCCGCGCTCGTCGCGCTTCGCGATGGCGTGGCCGCTCCGCTTCTCCTCGAGTTGGATGCTCATCGGTGCGCCCTCGCCGAGAAAGTTGCGCCACCATGACTTCTCATCGGGCATCCCGACACCGACCGTCACGGTATCGCCCGAGAGTCGGTAGCCGACCGGCAGCGTAATCGTCTTGCCGGATTTGCGGCCCGTGTACGTGATCGGTGCGATGTAGTTGCGGATACGGCTGCCAACGACAGGTAGTCCGGCGGCTGCCATGACGAAGGAGTTGAAGGGACCCGCAAAGCGCATGATCGAACCAATGAGTGTCATTTCTGCCTCCCGCAGCCAAGGTACTGGAAGGTGTACACCTCTGTCGGGGTAATGCGGTTGCGGATCTGTGTGGATTCGTCCCCGCCGAGCGAGGCCGACTCCACACGTTTCTACCGCGGTGTCGAAATCCCTGATGTTCAAGCCTCTTCGGAGGATGCGCTCGGAGGAGCGGGGATCACGGCGGTCGTCAGGTCGACGCGGGTGCGGTCGTCGCCGGCGTCGGTTTGGTAGGGCGCGAGTAGCTCGGCGAGCTTCGTCTGGATCTCCGCGAGGTCGTCGGTGGTGACGTAGAGCGGCGTCGTACCGAAGCCCAAGTAGTTCCGCAGGTTTCGATCCTCACTTTCGAGGAACTTGTCGAAGCTCTCGCTGAGCGTGCTCAGGAAGGTGAGGAAGGCGCTCCGGAGTTCGGCGTCGCTCATCGCGTCGAGGTCGTCGTGCCCGACGTGGGCCATGCGCTCGCCGAGCGCGAGGGTGCGTTCGATGGTTCCACGCACTCGACGTTCGTCGACGACGGTGACGATCTCCGCGTCGATCAATGCCGCGACGTGCCGGTAGAGCGTGGCCTGAGTGACGTGGGGAAGGGCCTTTCGGAGTTCGGCGGTCGTCAATTGTCGACCGCCGAGTTGCTGCACTATTCGCAGTCGAACCGGATGCAGGACGACATCGGCAATCGGCGACGTGTTCGTCATCGGCACCCTTCCCTCATTATTATCACTCTGATAATGTTCTCAACACTGCATCGAGCTTACCGTCGACAGGAGACCTAACGCCATGGCCGAACCGACGTACGACGAAGCAACTCTCCATCTGTCCTTCTCCTGGTGGGAAACCCTCCTGGTTGGCCGATCCGCCCTGGCGGTGCCGCTGTCCTCGATCACGAGCGTTGAAGTGCTACCCGGGTGGTCCTACGAAATCCTCGGCATCAGATTCGGACTGACCGTCTCGGGCTACCTGAAGGTCGGCATCTTCCTGCACCCGCGCGGCACCAAGCGGCTGGTGGCGATGAGGCGTGGCCAACCGGTGCTGCGCGTCGGACTTCGCAGGGGCAAGACCGCTGAGAAGTTCGACGAACTCCTCATCAGCGCTCCGAACGCATACGGCGTCGCCGAGGCTCTCCGTCTGGCGGGTGTGCAATGAAACCGGCCGGACACTGGAAAAGCGGGCACTGGCGACCCATGCCCCCTCGTGCTGGGTGCGATTACGGGGGATAGTGATCAAGTGACCGATGACTGCGAGGGCACCACACCGGTACCCCTTCCGCTGCGCGCGGCACTGCGACGAATCGCTCGTTGCGCGGTACAAACAGCGGTACTTCTCGCCCATCGGCGGCTGCATCAACCACCACGGCACGTCGGGCGCAGGATGACGTTCGCCGACGGCAGCACGGGCGTGGTGTATCGGGAAACTGTTGTAGACCTCGAGTCCGCCGCCGACCCCGCCGTTCTCGTGGTCACGTTTACGCTGCGTGGTATCCACGGCAGGTTGGGGCATGCACTTTTTCGGGCAGAGAGTCTGCTCAACACCCCACTGTTCGCGGGATTCCCGGGATTCATCTCGAAGCTGTGGCTGGCGGCGGACGAACAGGGACGCTACCGGGGGTTCTATCAGTGGGACGGCGCCCAAGCCGCTGACGACTACGTTCGTGCACTGTGGTGGCCGCTCGCGCTGGTGAGCCACCGAAAGTCCATCCGATATCGGGTGCTGCCCGGTCGGCGCCGCGACGACGTCCTGCGTGCCGCCGAATCGGACGAGACCACCCGGGTACCCGAGGCGGCGTGGTGGCGGCCGGTGCGGACAGCGGCAGATGCGCACCGACAATCCGGGCGGTGAGCGCTGCGACGTACTCGTCGCCGGCGCCGGTCCGACAGGGCTCGCCGTCGCCCTCGCCGCGCACGATCACGGTGCTTCCGTCCGGGTCGTCGACTGCAGGTCGCGTTCACCTCGTCCCTCGAGAGCCTTTCTCGTACACCCTCGTACCCTCGAGGTCCTCCGGCCCTACGGGGTAACAGGCGCACTCCTCGATCTCGGTCACCTCGGCCCCCGAATGCACGTTCATCTGAACGGACAGAGCGTGTCCGCCAGGTTGGGCGATTTCCGGCTTGCCGACACTGCCTATCCCCATTTCCTTCTCGCCCGGCAGGCCGATGTGGAAGCCGTGCTGGGTCGCGCACTCGGTGACCGCGGTGTCGCGGTGGAGTGGGATACACGGGTGCAAGGCTACGAAATCGACTCCACGCGTAATTCGGTCGTGACGCACTGTGGAGCGAAGAAATTCGAGAGTCGCTACCTCGTCGGATGTGACGGTCGCTCCAGTACGGTGCGGACTGCGGCCGGGATCGACTGGCGCGGAGGAAGATATCGCTACGAAGTCCTCCTTGCCGACGTCGACGTGACCGACGATGTCCAGGTAGAGGACGCCCACGTTTTCGTCGGTCGACGGGGGCTCGTCTTCCTGCTTCCGCTCGGGGAGCGGGCGCGCTGGCGGCTCGTCGCCACAGCGCCACCGCTCCGTTCGCGCGCATTGGCCGGCGACATGCTCCCGCAGACGATGCTCGACGATGCAGGAGCCTCGTGTCGCGTCGTCGATGTTGCATGGTCCGAACGGGTCTCGGTCGAACATCGCCTCGCGGCCCGGTTCCGAAATGGACCGGTATTTCTCGCGGGCGATGCCGCCCACGCGTACTCACCGGCCGGTGGGCAAGGGATGAATGCGGGCCTTCAAGATGCCGCCAACCTCGGCTGGAAGCTCGCTTTCGCAACTCGCGGGAGCCTTTCCGATGACAGCCCTCTGCTGCGGTCGTACGAGCAGGAACGGCGGTCGGTTGCCCGGCGCGTGTTGGCCCTGACGCGTCTGCTGCACTGGGTGGAAGCAGGACGAGACCCGCTGTCGTTTTTCGCTCGGGGCGCTGTCTCGTCGATGGGAGCGTCTCTGCTTCCGCTGGCGCTGCGGCAACGGCGGCTCGAAGCGCGGGCGGTTCGACTGCTGTCTCAACTGCGCTGGAACTACCGACGCAGCATTTTGTCGATCGACGGTGGGGCGGATGCTCCCGGGGTTGCATCGGCAGGTGAGCGGTTGCCCGATGAGCACATCCGGGTCGAAGGGGGCCGTTGCCGTTTGCACGAACTGACGGCGGTACCGGCAGTGCACGTGTTGCTCTGCCGGGACGCGCATTGGCCGACGACACCGCCCGTCGATGACGAACTGGTCAAGGTCCACCGAATACTCGGTTGGTCGGGGACCGGCGTTGTGATTGTCCGCCCCGACGGCTATGTGGGGTTCCGGGGCGCGGACAGCCACCGGGCCGGGGCTTGGCTCCGGATGGTCGGTGTGGGCAGCGCGTCCAGCTCGGAGTGACGGTGCGCCGGTCTATTGCAAGATGCATCGACGATGACCGACTCGGACGCAACTGATCTCCGATCCGGCCGTGCAGCGCGCGAAATCGGTTTATCGTGCGATACGAGGGTCGAACTTGCCCGGGATCTAGGGAGCCGCAGATGGCCGAACGCAAACCGTGGGCACGACGGTGACGACATGACCGGTGCCTTTCCGACGGATCTGCTCGATGTTCACCTGCCGGCCTACGACGTTGTCCTCACCGAACATCTGACGGTGGAGGCCGATGTGGCCACCGTTTTCCGGGCCGCACAAAACCTCGACTTCCTCACCGTACGCACTCCGTTGCTGGCCACTGCCTTCTTCATACGTGGGCTGCCGGCGCGCCTGTCCGGAAAACCGTCTCCCGAACTGCCCGCACTCCGATTGTTCGCCGATCCGTCGTCGGCGGGTCTGCCGGGATGGCTGGTTCTCGGTCAGGTTGCCGACCGAGAGATCGCCTTCGGGGCTGTGGGCAAATTCTGGCAGGCCGATATCGAATGGCGCGATGTACCTCTCGAGCGTTTCGCCGGCTTCGACGAACCGGGCTGGGGAAAGATCGGATGTCACTTCCTTGTTCGAGCCAACGGAGAAGGTCGCAGCGTGGTCAGTTACGAATGCCGCACCGCTACCACCGATCCGGGATCGCGGAAGAAGATGATGCGCTACTGGTGGATCATTCGGCCGTTCGTCGGCCACATCATGCGCGCCACGTTGCGCACCATCGCCGCCGACGCGCACTGAAGCGCGATGGCCGTCTCTCGATGATTTCGAGGGTGACCGCGGCTTATGGCCTCTACGAGGTAGGTTCGCCGACGCTCCGCTGATATGTCAGATCCCACGCCCGCGCTCCGCGGGCGACTTGGTGCCATCCATCGCTTTCGATGCGCTGTTGCAACTCGGTTAGGCTTTCACCCAGACCCGGAGCCCATTTTTCTTGCGGCAGTTCCGGTCCCCACAGGCGGGGAACGGGGAACGTTGGACCGCAGTAACGCGGTTTGCCGTCGACGATGCCCACGAACCGCATGTAGGCATTGCCCGACTGTGAGGACAACGTCGCGAGAAGCGCGGCCCACCAGTGCCGGGCGCCGACCTCCTCCAACTCCACTCGCAAGGTTTCGATGTCTTCGGGCATGCGGCTGTCCTTCTCCCTCCGGTTCACTTCGAGTCCCATGTCAGCAGAAGTGCGCGTCGGTGATCTCGGCGCGGAAGAATTCACCGCCCGAGCCGTCGCCGGTGTCCCATTCCGCCCGGATTCGGGAAGCGATGGTGATGCCGCCGAACGTGCGCTCGGCGTCGACGGTCACCGTGAACGGATAGCGGGCGAATGCACCTCCTCCGGGATTGCCCCACCGTTGCATCCACAGCCGGCGTAGCGCTCCGTTCTCGGCGATGTCCAGGTGCACGGTGTCCTCGCGGCCGCCCACCGTCCAGGTGGCCGAGGCAACGTTCTCGTCGCCGGTCCACCGTGCGAGAGGGAAGGCGGTGGGTACGAAGGTGCTCTCCCCGGCCAGCCGTCCGGCCGCACTGTCGCTGACATCACGACCGTGAGCAGACATCACCGGCACGATTCCGCCGACACGCCAGCGCATTTCGCCGCTTCCGGCGGTGAATCGGTCGTAACCCGACACCGGCACGGGTCCGATCTTTGCTGTCGCGGCCCAGATGAATCCGGTTGCCGGGACCAGAAGTTGGACGGCAGTAAACGGCCGCCACGATCCGAGCCGGATCTGCCCGGACATGTCGAGTCGTACCGATCGCGCCAGCGGGGTGTTTATTGCAACAGCATGAGTGATCCAGCGGCGCGCCGCGTGGGGGAGATTTTCGGTGAGGGCCGGGACGAACCGTTGTCCGCTGCCCTGCACCTCGGCCAGCGCATGCCAGTGCTCAGCGATGTGGCGAGCGGAGCGGGGAACAGACAGTGAAGAGGGCATTCGACGTGTACTCCCGTCGTTCTCGTCGTTTCCTGCAGCACCCCCGGATCCGGCACCTACGGCACCGGGTGCATCACTGGACTCCCCACCGATCCGTACCGGGTGGAGCTTTCACCCGTCGGTGTTCGCCACTTCCCGAAGGTTACGCCCGCGACGGCAGAAGACGAGGACGGAATGACAAGACCGAGCGCAACGAGTCCTGTCCGGCATGCGTAGTTCTCAGATTCGCCGGCAGTGGCGCATCGTGCTGTGCCACGCTCGGACGATGCATCCGGAGCGAGAGCAGCTGCTGTTCACGGTGCGCAACCTGGCACGGGTCCACCGCGAACACGAGAAGTTCTATTCCGAATCTCCGTTCCACGACGTGATCCGGTGGCAACGCAGCTCGCGTGCCTTGAAGGCACTCGCCGAACGCTGGTCGGTGGCCACACCGTCCGGCGAAACGTCGTTCAGTCCTTTCGCCGGCGCTCCCGACCTGAACGACGATCGCGCTACCGAGACGCTCGGGATCCTGTTCATGGAGGGTGGCGGCGAGCCCGGGGAGATCGCGAATCTGAAACGTGATCTCGGTGTGCTCGCTGAGGCGAACCGGACAACCGGGCAGTGGCTGGCGGCGGCGATGTCGGCGGCATGGGACATGTTGGAGGGGTTGCTGGGCTACGGGGAACTCGCGGATCTGCTCGCCGAGCGGCACCGGATCGTGAGCAACGACTGGCAGTGCGCGTCGATGACGGAACTCGTCGCCCGCAATCTCGACCGCGCGGCTGCGATCCTCGGGCGGGTCGATTTCACCCCGGCTGCCTTGCGGGCGGATCTCATCGCGAACCGTCTCGCCCCGCGGTATCTGTTCTCGGCCGCGGAAATGCTCGATCACGCCGCGGATCTGATGGCCTCCAGCGCGGTTCTCACGCACGAGAACGAGCGGCGGTGGCGGATCTTCTACGAGCGTGTCGACCAGATCCTCGCGGCCACCGAAAAGTAGAGCGGGAACGAACCGTAGGACTCGCAAGTGGAGACGAAACCGATTCACCCGCAGTCGCAGTCGCGGTGATCGCTCAACGGTCCGAGTGGCGGACCTCCTCGTTGGGGTCGGTGCTTCCGACGCTGTCGGGGTGCATCCGTTCGGAGGGCGTAGAGGCGGTGTGGCGACGCCACAGCGGTTGCGCGGCAGCGAGTTCGGCTGCGGTGGCGGTGCGGAACGGCGCGGCAGCGACCTGCGGGGCGTGGCGTGCTTGGCCACGGGTGGCACGAAGACTCGCGACGATGGAGACGCCGATGATGGTGGTGACCACGGCCAGCGAGATGGCGGTGGGGATGTAGAGCACATCGATCTTCAGGGCCATCTTGATTCCGACCCAGACCAGCACCAGGGCCAAACCCACTTTGAGGTAGACGAACCGGTGGATCAGGTCGGCGAGAAGGAAGTACATCGCCCGCAGGCCCAGGATGGCGAATGCGTTGGCGGTGAACACCAGGAACGGAATGTCGGTGACGGCGAAGATCGCGGGGATCGAGTCGACGGCGAAGACGATGTCGGTGACTTCGACCAGGACCAGCACCGCGAGCAGCGTGGTGGCCAAGACTGTCCCCGAGACGCGGACGATGAACTTCTGGCCGTAGAACGCCTCGGTCATCGGCACGTAGCGGCGGAACAGCCGCAGGGTGCGTGAGCGCTGCGGATCGAGGTGCTCGTTGCGTTGCCGCAGCATCCGGTAACCGGTGACGATCAAGAATGCGGCGAACAGGTACAGCACGGCGCTGAAGCCGGCGATCAACATCGACCCGGCCGCGATGAATATTCCGCGGAAGACCAGGGCTCCGAGCACGCCGAGGAACAACACCCGATGCTGCAGCTCTCGGGGAACGGCGAAGTACGTGAACAGGATCGCCCAGACGAAAACGTTGTCCACGGCGAGAGATTTCTCGATCAGGTACCCGGCGAAGTACTGCTGGCCGAATTCGGCGCCGGCCATCACCCAGATCAGGACGCCGAACCCGATGCCGAACCCGACCCAGACGCCGGACCAGATCGCTGCCTCTCGCACGCCGATCACGTGAGCACGGCGATGGGCGAACAAATCGACCGCGAGCATGAGCACGATGAACCCGAGCACCGCAGCCCAGGCCCAGAATGGAACATTCATGAAACACACCTCCGGTTCATTCGAGCAACCGGAGGTCTTTCCCGCCCGCAGAATGCGGGCCCGCCCGCCGGGTCCGGATGGCCGGACCGTAATGACGACGAAACGGTCGGGGGATACTCCCCTCCAATGCAGTAATTGGAGCTCATCTTGTCCCTTGGGTCAAGGGTCGGGCCCACTTCGACGACCTGCCGCTCGCGAGCCGCGCGCACGAGTGCGTTGCAGCGATCGAGGCGAGATCCGGCTCGGCGGTCGGCGTGCCGATCTGAGCGAGGAGGTCGACTCGGTCGGTTCAGTGCCGGGCGTCGGTGAATGCACTGCGGATGCCCAGTCCTGCCAGAACACCGAGACCGGCTCCGAAAGCTGCGCCCAGAGCGATGCCAGGGGCACCCGCGATAGCGATGCCGAGGACCATCCCGATGCCCGCGCCGTAGGCGATGCCGATGCCGACAGCGTTGTCGAGAACATTGTGCTGCGTGGTCATATATCGGACGATACGACAGGATCGGCTGTGGCCGTGCGGTATTCGTAGCTGAGCACGTCGTTGCCGGGTCCGATAGGAACATCTTCATGGTCCCTGTCGCAGGCCGCGCCTACGCGGCCAGTCGTTATCCGACAGGACTTGCTTTGTTCCTTGACGCATACCCATATAGGAATATGATGGTTGTCATGGCACGTGCAGCGACGACATCGGACGTTTTCAACGCGATCGCCGAACCACAGCGCCGGGAGATCCTGGTGCTGCTGCGAGCGGGTGAGCGTCCGGTGACCGAGCTGGCCCGGGAGCTGGGAATGACCCAGCCGGGGGCGTCCAAACACCTCCGAGTGCTCCGGGAGGTCGGACTGGTGCGAGACCGCAAGGAAGGCAAGCAGCGCCTGTACGGCATCGACGCCCGCGGGCTACGACCGGTCCACGAGTGGACCGGTGGGTTCGAGCGGTTCTGGAACGAAAGCTTCGACCGGTTGGACGCGTACGTGCAGGATCTCGAGCAGACAAGACAGGAGGAGTAGCTATGAGTGCAACGGGACGAGGAGCGCCGGCGCAGGCTGCGACGGCCGACCGCGAGGTCGCGATCTCCCGGGTCATCGACGCCCACGGGAGCTGGTGTTCGAGGCGTTCACCGAGGTGCGGCACCTGTCGCGGTGGTGGGGTCCGGAGGGGTTCACCACAACCACGCGGGCGTTCGAGTTCCGCGTCGGCGGAGTTTGGGACTTCGTGATGCACGGACCCGACGGGACGGACTACCAGGAGTGGATCTCCTGGACCGAAATCGCCCCGCCGGAGCGGATCGCGCTGCTCCACGGCGAATTTCGCGGCGACCCGAACGCTTTCGAGACAGTCCTGACATTCGAGCCCGACGGTGTGGCGACCCGAATCGAAATGCGCACGGTGTTCCCCACCAGAAAGCTGCGTGACGAAGCGGTCGAGCAGTACCACGCCATCGAGGGCGGCCGGCAGACGCTGAACAACCTGGCTGCCTACGTCACCGAGATCGTCCGGAAGGGAGCGCAGGACTGATGGCCGGGAAGGTGTTCTTCAGTGTGTCGATGTCGCTGGACGGCTACATCGCCCCCGAGTCCGTGCCCGTCGAGGACTTCTTCGCACCCGACAAGCAGGACGACCCGGGCGTGCAGCGCTGGAAGGCGCAGTGGATGGAACTGCAGCAGTGGATCTTCCCGCAGCGGTTCTTTCAGGAGAACCTGAAGCTCGGTGAGGGTGGTGAGGAGGGGCGCGACAACGACATCGCGCGGGAGACATTCGAACGCACCGGCGCGAGCGTGATGGGCAAGCGCATGTTCGAGGCCGGCGAGCAGGCGTGGCCGGACGATGCGCCGTTCCACACACCGGTATTCGTCGTGACGCATGAGAAGCGTGACCCGTGGGAGCGGCCCGGCGGCACGACCTTCCACTTCGTCAACGACGGCATCGAGGCCGCGCTCGATCAGGCCTGCGAGGCCGCCGGCGACCGGGACGTCCGCATCGCGGGCGGCGGCGCGACGATCCTGCAGTACGTGAACGCCGGCCTGATAGACGAGTTTTCGATCGCGCTCTCGCCCGTGCTGTTCGGCTCCGGGCTCGGCCTGTTCGAGGGCGTGGACGCGGGCCGCGTGGCCTTGGAACCGGTCCGCGCCGAGTCTTCGCCGAGGGTGACGCACCTGACCTACGCCGTGCGCCCGCGATAGCCGTGCCACCGCTTCACCCGGCGACTCGATCGCCCTGAGTAACGCTACCGGGCGAGACAGCTCGGGCCTCCTTGCTTCAGTTCAGGCGGAGATCGATGATCTTCTGTCTCAGTGAGTTTCGCTCGAGCTCGGCGTGATGCCCGTCCGGACCTGAAACGATGACGCTCACCCAGGTCGAGTGGGCGGCAAGCGGGACGCACACCACCGTCGTGATGAGGTCGCGGGCCCTGGCTCGCCCGATGATCTGGAAGTCACCGTCCTCACCTGCGTCGAAGATGTCGTATGGAAACGCACGGTCCTGCCTCATCAGCGCGTCGATGAATTTGAGGGCATTTCGATGCGGGGCGTTCAGTGTGAAGGTTCCCCAGTGCGCATGCATGATTCACTCCTCGCTCGGACCGAGGTCGAGAAAGTTGCCCTCTGACTTCGGCCGGTAGAATTCCGGTGGTAATCACCGATTCGATACAAGTGTGGTGCGACGAGAGGGCCGGCGCGCGAGTAGTGAAGTACTCGTATTCGGATACCCGAACGGCTGATTCCGTGCTCGCACGAGTAGTTCGCGCAACCGATCAGCGCGCGTGCTGCATCCGGAACATCCGCTTCGCGATCTTCATGTCGCGTTCGGGGCTGTCGACCGCGAACAGGTTCAGCGGAGGTCGGAACCTCTGGATGGTGATCGCGTGCGGCCGGCTGACTTCCCGCAGGCCGTCGCTCTTGCTGCGGGCGAAGACCGACGCGCCGAGACCGTAGTGCGTGTTGTTGGTGCGCTCGACCGCTTCGTCGACGTCACGGACCTGATCGACCACGACGGTCGGACCGAATGTCTCCTCCTGGACCGCGGAGGAGGTATCCGGCACGTCGCTGAGGACCACGGGATCGATGTACCGCTCGTGCACAGAATCGACGCCGCCGACAACGGCGGTCGCACCCTTCTCCAGTGCATCGCGTCCTTGCCACCGCACTCGGCGACCATCGGGGTCAGGCTCTCGGCGCAGACCGCCATCACCTTGCGGGCGGTGGCACCGGAACCGGTGAAGGCGATCTTGTCGACGCCGGAGCGGGCGAGTGCCGTGCCGGTCTCGCCGAACCCGGTGATCACCTGCAGCACCGGTTGAGTCGGAGCTACCGAGTTCCACTTGTCCTCGAGCCACTTACCGACACCCTGGGTCAGCTCGGACGGCTTGAACACCACCGTATTTCCACTGCCAGAGCGTACGAAATCGATCCCATCGGGGTGAAGGCAGGAAAGTTCCACGGTCCGATGACACCGACCACGCCGAGCGGCAGATACTCGAGGATCGCTTTCTGGTTCATCGATGGCATGCCCGCAGGTACGCGGCGCGGACGGAGCACCTTGTGAGCGTTCCGGGCTGCCCAGTCGAGGTGCCCGACCAGCAGCATGATTTCGACAAATGCGTCGTCGTGTGGTTTTCCGGTCTTGGCCGAGATCGTCGAGGCCAGTGAATCTGCTTCGGCGACAATCGCTTTCTTGAACTCCAGCAGGAGACTGCGACGCTAACGAAAATCCAGATCCGACCACCATCGCGCGGCCGTGCGGGCACGGTCGACTGCGGCAGCGACCTCGTCCGCGTCGGTGATGGGGTATCGGCCGAGCACCGATCCGTCACGCGGGTCGAGGCTGGCGAATGTGCGGTCGGGATCGGTGGCCGGTGTGCCGGAAGACGCCGGTGTAGCAACGTCGTGAGTCATGATCGACGCGCCCTTCGTCGAGATCACGTCCGACCTGGCGGCGTGGTCAGGTGGATGGGTTCTCGCATCTGCGGCTCGAGGTCCGGCGCGGCGGAATGTTCACCGATCCTATGCGCGGGAGACACCCGAGACGCTTAACTTCTCGGACGGTCGTCCTGATGGGAAGGAAATCGATGAAGTTCAGGCGGTATGCGGGTGTGTTGGCTGTCGCGATGATGGCGGTGTCGGCGCCGGTCGCCTATGCAAACCCAGCCCCGTTTGCCCTGCCGGACTTGATCGGGCCGTACCTGTCCGACATCCCGGCGCGGGGCAATTACATCGGAGTGCTCGACGCGTTCACCGAGATCCGCGGTGCTCGGCCCGACCTGGTGCAACGCAACCTCGATCTGGCGGTGGAGATAAACAACGCTGCCTCGGCTGTCGAGCAGCAGCGGGCATTGTTCGACAGCGACCACGACCGCCTGGTGTCGCTGTCCGACGGTCTCGGTCGAGGCCTGGGGGATGTATTCCGGGTCGCGCTCGACGAGGGACGGCTACCGAAGGTCGAGGTGCTGCTCGGAAGCGACCTGGCGCGGGCCGGTGGCATCGTCAACTCCACGCTCGTGGAGAAGCAGCACTGGAGCAATCCGAGACCGTTCGAGGTCGCTCCCGAGCGCATCCACTACTCCTTCGGCGACGGCATCAGTGGTGCGGCCGACCCGTATGCCGAGGTCTTCGGCACCAGCTCGTATCCGTCCGGTCATACGGCGCAGGCGTACTGGAAGGGAATCCTGTTGGCCGACATGCTGCCCGAGTTGGCGCCGCAGATCCTTACCCGGGCATCGGAGGTGGGCCACAGCCGGATCGTGCTGGGGCTGCACTATCCACTCGATGTCATGGGCGCGCGCATCATGGGCCAGGCTGCAGCCGCGGACCGACTGAACGATCCGGCGTTCGCGGGGCTGATCGACGAAGCGGAAGTCGAGCTACGGTCGGAACTCGAGCGTGCCGTCGGCGCCCCGATCGATGAGTACGTCGCATCCGATGTTCCGTATCGGCGCCTCGACGTGGCTCGCGCCGAGTACCGGGAGCGGATGACCTACGGGTTCGACCCGATCGCCCCGACGATCGTGAACGATATTCCTGCCGACGCCACAGTCCTTTTACGAAGCGTCGCGCCCCACCTGACCGATGATGAGCGCCTGAACATACTGCGACGCACAGCAATTCCTGCAGGTTACCCCCTCGAACGGACCGGCGGTGACGGCGGGTGGCTTCGGATCGACCTTGCTGCCGCCTACGCGGTGTTGTAGACCTACGCGAAGCCGTTCGTGCATGCACTCCCGTCGCGACCGCGACAATCTGCAAGACCGGGAGGGAGCGCGGGCGTACCGTCGATGTCATGACCGAGGACAACCAGGTTGCGCCGTGGGATGCCATCTATCGAGGCGATGCGGAGGGCTTTTCGGGGGCCGTGCCGTGGAACATCGGTGAGCCACAGCCCGAGATCGCCAGGTTGATCGCGGAAGGCAAGTTCCGCAGCGACGTGTTGGACGCGGGCTGCGGACATGCCGAGACTTCCCTTCACTTGGCGGCGCAGGGTTACACGGTGGTCGGTCTCGACCTGTCGCCCACGGCCATCGCGGCGGCGCAGGCCGCCGCAGCCGATCGGGGCCTGACGACGGCCACTTTTCAGGTGGCGGACATCAGTTCTTTCACGGGTTTCGACGGTCGGTTCGCCACCATCGTCGACAGCACCCTTTTCCATTCACTTCCCGTGGACAGCCGGCGCGACTACCTGCGCTCCATCGCTCAGGCGGCCGCGCCCGGGGCGTCCTACTACATCCTGGTGTTCGCGAAGGGTGCCTTCCCCGAAGGGCAAGGACCGAACCCGGTGACCGACGACGAGCTACGCGAGGCTGTAGCCGAGTACTGGATCATCGACGACATCTGCCCCGCCTTCATCCACGCGCTGCTCGGTCCGGAGGATGCCGCGAACTGGCAGCGTGACGACAAGGGCCGGTCCATGTTGCCTGCGTGGCTCTTGTCGGCTCACCGTGACTGAGCCGGGCACGGAGTCATCCCGGGGACTTGCGGCGGCCACGTCCGAGAAATGTCCGAGGAGACTATTTCCACGCTGCGACAAGTGAATGAGGAAGTGCCGCAAATACATTGCCGGTGGGAGTCAGTCCTGCATCGACGAGTAGTGCGTTGAGCTGATCCAGATGTCGACGAGCGCCATGATCGTCGCGAGCTTGTAAGTGGTTTCACGACGACCTGTCTCGAGTTGTTGGACGACGCGGCCGGCTACGTCGAGCGGATCAAGCGGTGCTGGAGTCACGAGCCGCGTCGGTCGAGGTCGCGAAGCGAACGACCGTCCGCGCGCCGCCAATCACGCCATCCGTGCCGGTACGGACTCACATTCTCGACGAGAGGCGAGGACGGATCGTCGTACTTCTTTCCTCGTAGCCGACCCGACCATCTGCTACGACGACGGCGACATGCGTGGTGCCGGTACTTACGTCGTGATACGAAAGCTCTTCTCCGACTTGAAGAAATCCGTCCTTCACGAGTGAATGCAGTTGCTCCGGGTTCTCTACGGCAGACGGTGCGGGTTTGTCGGACAGCGACGCAGGCGCGGCCTCGGCCGGCGCCACCGGCATCGGAACCTCCGCGGGCTGTGCTTGGGAGTTGCCGAGCAACTGGCCGACGCCGCGGCCCATGAAACCCAGTCCGGAGCCGAGCCCCGCCCGACTGCACCGGCAGCCGTGCTACCGGCGGAGATTGCGAGGCTGCCGACTTCTGCGATGGCATCTGCAACGGATGGTCGTTCGGCATCGGTCCATTCGGCGATCTGCCGTCCACGTGCTTCGGCGAAGCGGTCCAGATCCTCCCGAAGCTGAACTATGTCGTGAGACAGATTGTGGGTAGCTCCCCAGCGGAACCCGTCGAGTCGGCCCATGCGCGCGTAGTCGGCCAGATGTTCGCTCGCGTGATGGAGCAGCATGCCGTCCTGTTCGGCATTGTCCGCGAGTAGTGTGCGGGCATCGTCGAGCACCATTTGAAGGTGGTCGGGTTCGGTCGACCGAACCCGTTCGATGCGGAGGCGCGGCCACAGGTAGAGGGATTGCTCGCTGATCACCAGCAGGTGGAGGCGCTCGCCCAGACGGTTGTCTTCGACGGCGCGCCGAAGGTAGTCAGCGCGCTCATGGACGGCACGCGTCGGATCGAAGCCCGCAAGCGTGCGTTTGATGTGCTCGCGTAGGCGCTCGACGGTGACGACCAAGTCCGGCGGCCGCTGCTGCAGCGCCGTGAGCCACGACCGTGGAAGAAACGTCGGCTGTCCGGTCCGGTGATGAGGTAGCGGCCGAGCACCGGTCCGTCACGCGGATCCATCCTGGTTCGGAACTGCGGTCAGGGCGTCACGATCGCGAAGTCGGGGTCGGGTGAATCGAGGTAACCCACCAACTCCGCAAGCGTGGAGGCGTCTCCCTCGATCCGCATCCGGCCCTCGGACACCAGCTGTCCGAGGTCGGCGCCTTCGAGCAGCACCGCAATCAGATCGGGGCGGGTCATGTGAAAGACGGCATCGGCGCGGGACGAGTCACCATCGACGTCGTAGTGCACGAGCACCCCATTGCGTAGTTCGGTGCGGTGCACCAGTGCCTCATCGGTGAAGTACCAGTCCAGTACAAGATGCGCGGACCACGCGCGCGGACCGTCGATGCGTAGCGCCAGCGCATCGAAGATCTGCTCCACCGTGAGCGCAGCGTTGATATCCGCGGCCGCGGCGACGGCCGGTGTCCCGACCGAACCGTGCCGCAACTCGTAGGCACCCGTGAGGTAGAAGTTCCGCCACGTACCGTTCTCGGCCCCGAAGCCAAGCTGCTCGAACGTGTCGGCCTGCAATGCACGTGCTTCGGCGTTGTCCGGATCTGCGAACAGGACGTAGTCGAGCACCTGGGCTACCCAACGGAAGTCGGCGTCGGCGAAGGACTCTCGAGCCTTGTCGATCACTGCGGTCGCGCCACCCATGAATTCGACATGCCGTCTTGCGGATTCGATCGGAGGATGCTGCCAGAGGCGGGCCGGATTACCATCGAACCATCCCATGTACCGCTGGTAGATCGCTTTGACGTTGTGGCTGACCGAACCGTAGTAGCCGCTGGTATGCCATGCCCGGGCGATTTTCGGAGGTAGCTCGAACCCTTCGGCGATCTCGATACCGGTATACCCCTGGTTCATCCGCCTCAGTGTCTGATCGTGCAGGTATGCATACTGATCACGTTGCAGCGACAGGAATTCGGTGAGTCGCTCGGTGCCCCAGGTCGGCCAATGATGCGAGGCGAACAGCACGTCGGAGCGCTCGGCGTACAGGTTGATGGATTCGGTGAGGTAGGAGGCCCACACGTGTGGGTCGCGAACCAGCGCACCGCGCAACGTCAGCAGATTGTGCAGGGTATGGCTGGTGTTCTCGGCCATGCACAGCGCGCGCAGGTCGGGGAAGTAGAAATTCATCTCCGAGGGCGCTTCGGTTCCGGGAGTGAGCTGAAACTCGATACGGATTCCGTCGATGGTCTCGGTGCGTCCGGTGGAGTCGATCGACACGGTGGGCGGGATGAGAGTCGGAGTGCCCGTCGACGTCGTCTGTCCGAGTCCCGCTCCGACTGCGCCCTGGGGTCCGCGGGGGAGTGCAGCTCCGTACATGTAGCCGGCTCGCCGCGCCATCGCGGTTCCCGCATAAACATTCTCGGCGATTGCATGTTCGACGAATCCCGCCGGTGCCACCACAACACAGCGGCCGGTCTCGACATCCTCGACCGTGGTGATGCCTTTGACCCCGCCGAAGTGGTCGAGGTGCGAATGGCTGTAGATGACTCCGGTGACCGGGCGGTCGCCTCGATGTTCGCGATACAGGGCGAGGGCTGCCGCCGCGGTTTCGGCGGAGATCAGCGGGTCGACGACCACGACGCCCTTGTCGCCTTCGACGAGTGTCATGTTGGAGAGGTCCAGACCGCGGACCTGATAGATCCGATCGGTCACCTCGAACAGTCCCTGTTGGGCGCACAGCTGCGACTGTCGCCAGAGGCTCGGATGGACGGTGGGAGGACATGGTTGATTCAGGAATGCGTAAGAGTCGTTGTCCCACACCGTCGACCCGGTCTCGGCGATGACCACACCGGGTTCGAGTGCGGCGACGAAACCCCGTCGTGCGTCGGCGAAGTCCTGGTCGTCGGTGAACGGGAGGTCGGATGTTGCGCTTTGGTTCGCGGCTGCCACGGGCGGAGTTGCCGCTGCATCGGTAGACACCGATTTGCCCTTCTGGACGTCGAGTGTAAGAGGCGACATGATCTGCCGCCGACTGCGCCGGATGGTGAGGCGCTCCCTCTCGCTGCGGCCGGCTCGAGCCACGGGGAAAGCGTAGCCCCTGAGCGGAGGCTCGACTACTTCTCATACAGCTGTGTTCGAGCTGCCGCACCGAGGACGTCCCTTCGATCGTGCCGGCAGTGACGGTGGTGGTGTCGGATCGACCCTGCTACTTCCGCGCCTCGACAAGTGAATGAGGCAGCGACACAAACACATTGCCGGTGGGCGTCAGACCGGCATTGTGGAGTAGCGCGTTGAGTTGGTCGAGGGTCCGTTGCCGGCCTCCGTCGGTTTGGGTGAGCATTTGCAGATCGACGACCGGCGCCAGGAAGTGCGGGGCATTGGGGTGCTGGACAATTTCGACCAGGACGAGGTGACTGCCGGTCGGCATGGCCGCTGCGACGTGCTCGAGGATGGCGACGGAGACCGGTTGCGGTGCCACGAACAGCCGTATCGAGACAGCGCACAGCCCTCAGGCAACCGGCACGGTCACAAGTGTCTTCATGGCCGCAACCCGGCCGACGGCCGACGGCATATACCGACGCTCAGTGCCGCCCGTGCATCTCGTCAGGCTTGTCGAGGACGGCAAGGATCGTTGCCGTAATTCGCTTGGACGCGTCCCGAGGGTCGAGACGTGCGGTCGATACTTCGACGGCCGCACCGTGCAGGATCTGATGGATCACGGTCACGAGCCACGACGTGGGCATGTCGGTCCTGAACACGCCTTCGCGTCGCCCGCGCTCGATGAGTGCCTCGACGCGCGCGGCGGGGCCTGCGTGAAGTTCCTGCATCCGCGCGGGCGGTAGCTCGTCCTCGGCCGCGGCGATGATCGAGCGCGCCTGGTTGGTGAGCATCCAGCTGCTGTCGATCAGGCGAACGAGTGCGTCACGGGGATTGCCGGTGAGGTCGACAGCAGCCAGGGCGTGCTCGTTCTTCGCGAGGACCTGCGCGACCACGGCCTCCAGCAGTTCGGCCCGTGAGGCGAAGTGTCCGTAGAGGGTGACGCGGCCGAGGCCGGCCTGCTTCGCGATGTCGGCCATCGAAGCGGTGGGCTTGTCGGCGAGGCAGATGATTGCGGCGTCGAGGATGCGCTCGACGTTGCGCACAGCATCGGCACGTTTGGTGGTGCGTGGTGTCGGTGCAGGCACGATTTCCTCTTCCCATACACGTATGTTCGAGTTACGGTAGCAGCGTCCCAACTTGAACAATGCTGTTCGACTTAGTGGCGACCGCAATCGAGGTTCGATCGACATGGCCACGTACACGTTCGATGTCTTCAGCAGCCTCGACGGCTACGGTGCCGCCGTGGACTGGCCGGGATACTGGGGCAAAGAGGGGCCCGAGTTGCTGGCTCAGCGTGCGCAGACGTTTGCGGAAGACCAAATTCTCGTACTCGGCGCGACGACGTACCAGGTATTCGCCCGAATCCTGCAGGAAGAGCAGGACCCCACCTTCGACCGCCTCCGCGAGATGCCGAAGGTCGTTCTCTCGACCACGCTCGAGCCGCCTCTGAGCTGGGAGAACTCGACCCTTGTCAGGGAGGACGCGCTCACTGCGATCCCACGATTGAAGGCCGAGTCCGATGTGCCGCTGCGGTCGCACGGCAGCCTGTCGATGAACCGGGCGCTCATGGCCGCCGGTCTCGTCGACCGGCTCGAAGTCATGCTGTTCCCGGTGATCACCGGCGTTACCGGCCGCGACCCGATCTTTGTCGGCGCCCTCGACTTCGATCTCGAACTGGTCGAGACGCGCACATTCGATGGTCGCGTCCAGCAGCTGATCTACGTGCCGACCCTTCACGAAGCATCCACGTAGGCAGCGTCCCCGAATTTCGACGGAGCGGAGAATTCGTGATGCTCGAGAAGGCACCACTTCCACCGGCAGAGCACCTGCCCGAACCGCCGGTTCAGGAGTCGTCCCCGCCGCGGCCGGTGAGTTGGCTCCTGAGGAGATGGCCGACGCTCGTCGCTGTCGCTCTCGTCGGACCCGACCTGATCGGGGGAGGGGAGAACGCAGGTGGCGGGTTTGCCACGTTCGGGCAGACGCTGCCGATGCTTGCACTCATCTATCTGCTGATGGCGAAGATCGGCAAGCGTTGGGCCACATGGCCGATCGTGCTGGCAGTGGCGGGAACGGTCGCAGTCACCCTGGCGCTGGACGTGGTGACGCCGTCGGCGGTGCTCATCGGAGCGTCGCTGTTGCTGTTGGTGTGGGTGACGATCACCGGCGAACTCCATGCGTCGAGCACTCTTCGGCTGCAAGCACTCGGTGTCGTCCTCTTCTGCGGTCTGGCGATCACCGGTCTCGTGATGGACCCGGAGATCGGTACCTACGTGATCGCCGCTGGATGGTTCCTGCACGGCATCTGGGACTTCGTGCACCTGTGGCGAGACCGGGTCGTGTCGCGGACCTTCGCGGAGTGGTGCGGTGTGTTCGATGTCCTGATTGCAGTGCAACTGCTGCTTCTGTAGGTCGCTGAACCACGATGAAGAGCGGTTGCGCGCTGAATCGAGCTTTACCGCCGACATGGCGTGGGTAAAGATCCGTTCATCGCGCAACATCCTCGGGGAAGGGTTGTCGAGGCCGCGGCAAGGATGGTGTGCCTGCACGGCACCGATCCGGCGTCCGTGTACCTGTCGGCCTGGTCGCGGATCGACGACTTCGCCGTATCCGATCTCGACCGCGCGCTCTACCTCGACCGGTCGCTGGTGAAGCACCTCGCGATGCGGCGAACCGTCTTCGTCTTCCCGCGACACGTACTGCCGTTCGCGCAGGCAGGCGCGAGCAATCGGGTCGCGGCTGCACAACGTCGAAGCGTGGCAAAGGACGTCGAACGCGCCGGCCTGCACTCCGACGGCGAACAGTGGCTGGCCGAGGCGAGCAGGCTGGTGCTCGATGCCTTGGCCGACGGTCGGGAAGCCACGTCGAGCGAGCTGCGTGCGGAGATTCCTTTCATCGACGGCGCCATCGAGTACGGCACCGGAAAGTCGTGGGGCGGCAAGGTCCCCTTCGCGCCTCGCGTGCTGACGGTGCTGTCGGCCTCCGGACGGGTGGTGCGTGCGTCCAACTTGGGTCCGTGGCGCATTTCGCGGCCGCGGTGGGCTACAACGCACTCGTGGCTGGGGCACGACCTCGAACCGCACAGCGAAGAGGCCGGTCTGCGCACGCTCGTCGAAATGTATTTGCGGGCTTTCGGTCCCGCCACCGAGACCGACATCAAATGGTGGCTCGGTTCGACGTTGAAGGCGGTACGCGCGGCGCTCGTCGAATTGGGTGCGGTGGCAGTGGATCTCGACGACCGCACCGGCTACCTGCTGCCCGACGATGCGGACGAGTCGCCGCCCGTCGAACCGTGGGGTGCACTGCTGCCCGCGCTCGATCCCACCACGATGGGCTGGTTCGAACGCGACTGGTACCTCGGGCCGTACAGAAAGCAGTTGTTCGACTCGAACGGCAACGCCGGTCCCACCGCGTGGTGGGACGGGCGCATCGTCGGCACCTGGTGGCAGGACGACGACGGCGCCGTCTCCTTGCACGTTCTCGAGGACATCGGCGCGGACGGGCTGGCGTTTCTCGAACGGGAGGCCGCTCGGTTGAACGAATGGCTCGGGGGAGTGCGGGTCATGCCGAGGTTTCCTTCTCCGCTGGCGAAGGCACTGTCGCAGGCCCGGTGAGCCGGTGTTGAGCCTGACACTGTGTCAGGCGGTTCCATGGGGGTCGAAGGAGGCTTCGACCATGACCCAGCCCGACAACCACAGCGTCCGTTCCCGCCTGATCCGCGCTCTCGAACACGACGATCCGTCGACGCGACTGCGTGCCGCCCTCGCCGCGGGCACGGACCCCGATCCGGAACTGGCGGAGTTCCTCGCCGGTCGTTTCTCCGTCGAACCGGACTTCTTCGTGCGGGACATGCTGACCTGGGCGCTGACCCGACTCCCGACGTCGGTCACGGTCCCACTCGTGCTCGCGGAACTGAACCGTGACACCAGCCGTGCGCGGAGCCAGGCTCTGCACGTGCTGTCGAAGCTTCGGGACGCAGCGGCGTGGCCGTCGGTGCGCGAACTGATCCACGACTCCGACGCCGACGTCGTACGCGCTGCCTGGCGTGCTGCCGTCGTGCTGGTTCCGCCCGGCGACGAGGACGAACTCGCCGTCGCACTGGTCTCGGAGCTCGGTCGCGGAGACCGGGAGATGCAGCTCAGCCTCAGCCGGGCGTTGATCGCGCTCGAGGAGAGCGTTCTTCCCGCGCTGGCCGGTGTCGCGTCGACGGACGAAGTCGTCCGTGAGCACGCCCGCGCTACCGAGGCCCTCTATCGTGACCCGGACAGCGCCTTTTCGCTGTCGTGGGAAGCGGCGAAGCGTGTTGCCGCGACCGGCGGCGGGTGACGGGAGGAACAGGTAGTGCTGATCAGCGAAGTCGCTCGACGCTCCGGCGTCAGTGTGCGCATGCTGCGTCACTACGACGCACTCGGACTGGTGAGTCCGGATACTCGGACGTCGAGCAGCTACCGTGACTACTCCGAAGCCGACGTCCGCAGGCTCTTCCACGTGGAGAGCCTGCGGGCGTTCGGGCTGTCGCTCGCTGAGGTGAAGAAGGCGCTCGACGACCCCACCTTCTCGCCGCCCACCTTGATGGACCGGCTGGTGAGCAAGACGCGCGAGCGTATCGCCGCGGACAACGAGCTTCTGGCCAACCTGACGCGGCTGCAGTCGGCGGCGCCGGCAGATTGGGACGATGCGCTCCGCATCATCGCGTTGCTGCGGGCCATCGAGTCGGATTCTGGGTACCACCGGCAGCGAGCGGCGCTGTCGCGAGACGACAAGGTGGCGCTTCCCGCGGAGACTTTGGCCGAAAAGTTGCTGGCAGAAGACGAGCTGAACGTCGCGGGTGCGCTTCGGTGGGCGCTGGCGCAGTCCGGCGGGGGAATACCGACGCTTTCTCGCGGGCTGGAGTCGTCCGACCCTCTCGTCCGCCGGCGAGCAGTAGTCGCTCTAGCGGAACTCGACGACCCCGCGGCCACGTCGTTGCTTCTGCAGGTGCTCGATGATCCGGACGTCGATGTGCGTGATCGAGCGGCGCTGGCCGTTGCCGCGCGTGGCCGCTGTGAGCCGATCGCCGCCCTGGCACAGATGGTGGCCGAGGGACGACGCGACGTGGAGGCCTCCGAGCGGCTCGGCGAGCTCGCCGACGTCGGCATGCCGGCCGAGGAGATAGTGACCGCGCTCCGGCAGGCCGTCGACGACGTGAGCACCGATGCGACGCGCGGTCGCGAGGCCCGACTGCGAATGGCCCAGGCGCTCGCGGAGATCGACGGAGACAGTGCGCGTACCGCACTCGCCGCTCTCGCCGGCGATGACGACCGCACGGTCGCGGCGACCGCCGCGGTAGTGCTACATCAGCGATAGTTCGGATTGTTGAATTCCGGAATCTCGATGCTGATGGGACGCAGCTCGGACATGTAGAGCAGCACGAACTGGCGGAGAAGCTCGTCGAAGGTCCAATACGCGTCCGGCGCCATCGGTAAGGGCAGCAGCCCCTCGCGGACCGCGATGAACGGCCCCCACGCCACGTCGAGCAGCGTGCCCCACACCGGCTCGCGTGGGATGTGGAGCCAGTCGGCGACAGTGTCGCCGAGCATGAATCGTGTCAGGGCCCCGAGGATCGGCCGGCTCAGTAGCGTGAGATCGAGGCCGGCGCCGAGGTCGAGAAGGGTGTCGGCGAGTTTGATGCCTTCGGGGGTGGGAGCGAGTATCGGGTCCAGCACGTCGACGGCCTGCGAATCGGCCTGCTCCCAGGTCGCGGGAATGTATTGGTCCTCGATGCCGAGCAGGTGGCCGCTGAGCTGCCAGGAGTGGAGGAACCCCGCGGATTCGCCGGCCGGGATGGGCACTTTCCATTCCCTCAGCGTGCGCATGACGGTGGTGGGCAAGCTGTGCCACGTCACCATCATGTCGTGCTGGCTGATCGGAATGTCCTCGGGTGCGGCGTTCGCCCAGTGCGGTGACTGCGGCAGCAGATGACGGACGGCGGCATGCACGAGCCGGGTCTTGACGCTGGTCACGATCATCTCGCCGTCGGGCCGGAACGCATTGCGAGACCCGACGTCGTAGCCGAGCTTGGCGGTCTTGGAGATGCGGCGCTTCATGTTCGCGCCGCCCTTCGAATAGTAAACTGCGAGAGCCTCTTTAGGAATGACGGTGCTCATCATGCCGCTGGCGAATCCGTACAGCACGCCGAGGTAGAGGCCGCGCTTCTCGTTGAACTCCACGGCGGAATCGAGCTTGCCCCAGTCGGTCCACGGCGGTAGTTGCCGGGCGTGTTCCATGAAATCCCGCAGGTCGGCCGGGAGTCCGGCCGGTAGCGGTTGGCCGTTCTTGGTCCAGGTGCGCAAGAGGTCGTTGACTCGGGGAACCTCACCCCGATCGAGGAGTGAGGCCACCAGCGGATCGGCCTCCGCATCCCACACCTGCCGCGGGTCGGCGCCGCTTCCGGTGCCCAGCACGGAGCCCGCGGGCGACCACTTCCACGGTCGTGCCTGGGCCGGTGCGGCCACCGCGAGTGCGCCGAGCGCACCCAACGCTCCACCGGCCTTCAGAATGTTGCGCCTACTGAGCTCGGCCATACGTCGCCCCCTATGCGATGCCGGCAATCTAGGACACAGTGAAACAATCACTGTTTCTGCGTATCATTTAGTAGCACGGCGGGATCGTCGCCACAACCTGTTCGGCAAGATGGAACGCAATGATCGAGGTGTACCCTCGGGCACCCAGGAGGAACTCGTGGAATCCATATCAACGGCCGGCGCTTCCGCCCCTGCCCCGAAATCCCTGCTCGAGCGTGCTTTCATCGATGCCGTCGAACATGCCGGTGAAGTCGATGCGGTGCGCACCCGCCTCCTCGACGCCGCCTACGAGCAGTTCTGCCGGATGGGCATTCAACGCTCGTCGATGGAGGAGATCGCCCGGCGTGCCGATCTGTCGCGGATCACGGTCTACCGCAAGTTCGACACCAAGGACGCGCTCGTCGAGCAGGTCCTCCTGCGCGAGTTCCGGCGGTACTTCGACCGATTCCTCGTCGACATCCGGTCGGCGCAGACCGTTGCCGATCGCGTCGTACTGGGATTCGTGAGCGCACTGCGGGCCACGCGCAGCAACTCCTTGATCGGCGGCCTCATCGACACCGAACGCGGTTTGCTCGCCGGTTCTCTCGTCGACGACGGACGAATGCTCGCCACCGTGCGGCAGTTCGTCGCGCACCAACTTCGTCGCGAGCAGCGGGCCGGCAATATCGCGGACGGTCTGAACGTCGATCTCACCGCCGAAATGATGGTACGGATCTCGGCGTCGTTCCTGCTGGTTCCCACCGACATCGTCGACCTCGACGACGACGACGAACTAGCCGCGATCGCGCGACAGTTCATTGTGCCGATGGTGGAGTCGCCGCGCGAGCCTTGACATGCGGCGTCATTCGTTCTTGTCGTCCTCGATTTGCTCAGGCCACCCCGGGGTGAACGCAAGAACCGGGGGCGGAGAGGAGAGTGGGCGGCGCAGTTCCGCCAGGGGTCCGCACGTGGGACGGCATTGAGGCATTGGTCATCCAGGGATTCCGGTCCGAGAATCTCCCGGATTTCCCAGCCGGCGAATACGTCCCACGTGGGGTACGGCAATCGTCGGGTGGGATCCACGCGCGGATCGGTGGTGTCGACACCGCGTGTCCGACGGACTCGGAGACTGACGAACGCGGTTGTCTCCATATTTGCCCAGCCTTCGCCGACCGGCATCGCACGTTGGGTGAGGTCCTCGCAGATCGATATTCTGGAGTACTCGATTCCGAGCGCATTCGTGACGGTCTCGGCCTGCATAATGTGCCGGTGGGTGGTGCCGATCCGAGGATAGGCTCTCCGTGAGCCGGCGTAGATTCTGTCGAATCCGATATAGGCGGCAGCGAAGTCGTTGGTTCTTACGTAAGCGTCACGACTTTCGAGAAAAGCACGCGCCAATTGCACTTCCGGAGCATCGAGATCGATTCCCGAACTTGCGTACCAGTGGTTCGACATGATTTGTGCATCCTCGATCCAGGCCGTCGCCCGTGGCGCGGATGGTTCCGGAGCCGCCTCCGAGGTACACGCGACGAGGAGCGCGACGATTGCGGCAAGCGCGGCTTTGCGGCACATGGATGGACGATCGCATCGCGGTTTCATCAACGTTTCACCGCGTCCACTGGGGTAACGCGACCGTGGGAGCGACCTGACCGTATCCGAGCCGGAAGAAGTCTTCGAAATCGGCTACCTCGTATCCGTATCCGGACTGCAGGGTACTTCGAATGACCGCCGCGACGCGTGCACCTGATATGTCGGACTCCGGAGTCCGGAGGTCTCGATCAGGTCCGATAGCGCCGATGGAACTCAGGCGCTCGATCGAATCCGGCTCGGTGGGCATTCCCCGGTGTGCGACAAGCTGCTCCAGCAACTGATAACTGTTGTTCGCGAAGTAGTGGGCCTCATCGATCGCAAAGGGCGTCAACTCCCTTGATCTTGCTCATTCGGTTCTCCTCGAATCTGCGCTGCCGGACCTCCCGGCAGCCCAGATATCGTCACGAGGATCGCTGTGCAAACTCTGAGCAGCGGACGAGCATTCAGCCTGCCACCGTCCCAGAGAAACGGCCTGGCTCGGGACGCAACTATGCGCCCCGAGCGAGGCCGGGTGTGACGCCTTCCGGCTCAGCCCAAGGTGGGATCGTCTGCGCGGATGGATCCCCCCAGATCCGGGATGCAGCCGGTCTTCTCCCTGTCATCCCGGTTGACAGCTTTCCCGCCCACGATCTGAGCAAGGCGTGATTCGTCGAGCTCCGGGCCTTCCGTGGAGATGGTATCGACGTGGAACTTTCGCATGGCAGATCTCCTCGCAGTTGTGCGTGCGCCGGAGGGTCCGGCGCACGCCCAACTGTCACGGAGTGCGCCTAGCAACTTCTGAGCGAGCACCGCCGGAATCGCAGGCCGGATTGTTCCGACCGGGTCCGGGGCTGCACTGCCGTGCGCGGTGCTCTACTGGAGACAGAAGACGACAGCAGAGGAGGACCGATGAGCGAATCGACACCACCGTCCGTGTCACCCGAGTGGCTGCACGAACACCTGGATGACGAGGACCTGGTCATTGTCGACGCGACGACCCACCTGAGCATGCCGCCGGACGGGTCGGTACACATCGAACCGGGCCTGGCCACCTACGCCGAGGGCCACATCCCCGGTGCGGTATATGCGGACCTGTTCACCGACTTCTCCGAACACGAGGCGCCGCAGCCGTTCACCGCCGCGTCGTCGGAGCGATTCGCAACCGCCGCGGGCGCGGTGGGGATCGGGGACGGTCGTCGCGTAGTGGTGTACGACCAGTCGAACAGCATCTGGGCCGCGCGGTTGTGGTGGCAGCTGCGGCTCGAAGGATTCGACGACGCTGCAGTGCTCGACGGCGGTCTCCCGGCCTGGCGGGCCGCGGGGTATCCGGTGACGGACGAGCAGGTGATCCCGCGTGCCGCGACCTTCACGCCGCGTCGTCGTCCGGAGTTGGTGCGTTCCACGCACGAGGTGCTGGAAGCGCTCGACGACCGTCGGACGCTGATCATCAACGCGCTCGATCCGGCCACCTACCGCGGCGAGAGCCCGTCCTACCCGCGTCGCGGGCACATCCCGGGCAGTATCAACATCCCGTTCGAGGACCTGGTGGACCCGGATACCGGGCGTCTGCGACCGGCTACGGAACTGCGCGAGGTCTTCGAGAAGGCGGGCGCTCTGGATCCGGAGGTCGAACCCGTGACCTACTGCGGCGGCGGGATCGCCGCGTCGGGTCTGGCTCATGCTCTGGCGGTGGCGGGTCGTCCGGATTCCGCGGTGTACGACGGATCGCTCAACGCGTGGACCGCGGACGAGTCGCTGCCGCTCGTCGAAGGGCCCGATCCGCGCTGAGAGCGCCCGGATGCGTGCCCGCGCGCCGCTGGAGTGACGCCATGGTGCTGCGGAAGATCGACGCAACCGAACGCAGGGCGCGACTGGGGATGCGGCACAGCCTGGCGGCGGGCCATCACGCGCAGGACGCCGTCGAGGCCGCGACGCGGATGGTGTGCCTGCACGGCACCGACCCCGCGACCGTGTATCTGTCGGTGTGGGCGCGCATCGACGACTTCACCGTCGCCGATCTCGACAAGGCGCTCTACGTCGACCGGTCGCTGGTGAAGCATCTGGCGATGCGGCGGACGGTGTTCGTCTTTCCGCGACACGTCCTGCCGTTCGCGCAGGCCGGCGCGAGCAATCGCGTTGCGGCAGTTCAGCGTCGAAGTGTCGCCAAAGATGTCGCCATCGCCGGTCTGCACACCGACGGTGAGCAGTGGCTGAACGAGGCGAGTGCGCATGTGCTGCAAGCGCTCTCGGATGGTCGGGAAGCCACCTCGAGTGAGCTGCGTGCGGAGATCCCGCTGATCGACGGCGCCATCGAGTACGGGACGGGGAAGTCATGGGGCGGCAAGGTTTCTTTCGCGCCCCGGGTGCTGACGGTGCTGTCGGCGTCCGGACAAGTGGTACGGGCCTCCAACAACGGTCCGTGGCGCATCTCGCGGCCGAGGTGGGCTACGACGGAATCGTGGCTGGGCTCGGAGATCGAACCGTGCAGCGAGGACGAGGGCCTGCGCACGCTCGTCGAATTGTGGTTGCGTGCGTTCGGTCCCGGCACCGAGACCGACATCAAGTGGTGGCTCGGCTCGACCTTGAAGGCAGTGCGCGCGGCGCTCGCGGAACTCGGCGCCGTAGAGGTGGATCTGGATGGCCGTACCGGTTATGTACTGCCGGATGATGTCGACGAACCCGCACCCGTCGAACCGTGGGGTGCGCTCTTGCCGGCGCTCGACCCCACCACGATGGGTTGGTTTGAGCGCGACTGGTACCTCGGCCCGTACAAGGAGAAGTTGTTCGATACGAACGGCAATGCCGGCCCCACCGCGTGGTGGGACGGGAAGATCGTCGGCACCTGGTGGCAGAACGACGACGGTGCCGTCTCCCTCCACGTGCTCGAAGACATCGGAGCGGAGGGGGTGGCATTCCTCGAATCTGAACCGGTCCCGAGGACCGGCACTCGAAAACTTGGCGCGGTGAATGGTTCTTCACTGCCGCCGTACCGTGCGTGAAGAACTATTCACCGCGCCTGTGGGCGGTGCTGCGTCCGATGAGCTAACCGGCCAGACGCACGGCCGTGTACGCGTGCTTGATCGCGTCGAGCGCGCTCGTGCAAGGAATGTCGGCGTCGCGCAGTGCGTCGACGATGCGGGACTGACTGCTCGGGCCGGATCGCAGAACGCTTCCGGCGGCTACCGCCCAGACCACCTCACCCGGTTCGAACTTGCGGGTGGGAACCCAGCCGCGCTGAGGAGCCAGCTCGCGCAGCGTGCTCCAGTGCGCGATTTCCTCCGCGTCAGGATGTCCGATGAACAGCAACCGGTCGTGTGCCACGATGAACCCCTTTGTTTACGTGCCTCGGTAGGGACGTCGTGGCCAGTGTTAATTTCGTTACATTGCGTTTGAAGACTGGGGCAACGTCCGAGTCAGGACTCGAACAACCTCTGACCCCAGTACTCGCCGTCGCGGAGTCCCGGTGGGCACGCGAACACGGCCGACCCGACGTGCTGGATGTATTCGTTGAGCGCGTCGCTTCGCGCGAGCTCGAGCTGCATCGGCACGAACTGCTCGAGGGGGTTGCGGCAGAACGCGATGAAGAACAATCCGGCGTCGAGGTGGCCCAGACCGTCGGAGCCGTCGGTGAAGTTGTAACCGCGGCGCAGGATCCGGATACCGCCGAGGTGCTGCTCGGACGCGAGCCGCACATGCGCGGTCACCGGGATGAACGGACCGTCCGGGCCTTTCGATTCGAGGTCGAGTTCGTCGAACTCCGCCTTCTTCCCGAGCGGTGCGCCTTCGCGTTTGTCCCGCCCGATGACCGCTTCCTGCTCATTGAGCACGGCACGGTCCCACTGTTCGATGAGCATCCGGATGCGCCTGGCCACCAGGTAGGTACCGCCGGTGAGCCACGGCTGGTCGTCGGTGTCGGCGACCCACACCGATTCGGTGAGAGCGTCGGGGTCCTCGGCCTTGAGGTTGTTGGTGCCGTCCTTGAACCCGAACAGATTGCGGGGTGTCGCTTGAGTGGTGGACGTCGAGGACGTGCGTCCGAATCCGAGCTGCGACCAGCGCACCGACGCGGTGCCGAACGCGACCCGCGCGAGGTTGCGGATCGCGTGCACCGCGACCTGGGGATCGTCGGCGCACGCCTGGATCGCAATGTCGCCGCCGCAGCGGGCCGGATCGAGGTTGTCGGCGGGAAAGTGCGGCAGATCCTCGAGCGCCGCCGGCTTGGAATCGGCGAGCCCGAACCGGTCGTCGAACAGAGACGGTCCGAACCCGATGGTGAGAGTCAGCCTGGACGCGGCGAGGTCGAGGGCTTCGCCGGTATCGCTCGGTGGGTGGTACGCGCCGTCACCGGTTGCGCCGTTTTCGGTGGCCTCGAGACCGGCGGTCATGCGCTGGGACATGTCCGTCCACGTCTTCAGCAGCGCGATCAGTTCGTTGCGGTCGCGGGTGGTGACGTCGAACGCGACGAAGTGCATCCGATCCTGGGCGGGGGTGACGATGCCCGCCTGGTGTTCGCCCCGGAAGGCGACGACGTCGGCATCGCCGCTGCCGGACGGCGCGGTGGACCGGCCGACCACCGCACCCGCGCCCGCGAGGACGGCGCCGGCGCCGACCGCACCGAACAGGCGACGACGCGAGAGTCCGGCCGAAGCCGGGCCGGATGGGGTGATCGGTCCGTCGCTCATAGCTCCGCAGCTTCCGCGACAACTCCCTGCACCTTGCTGACCTCCGCGGACAGGGCGTCGATCAAGCGGGACAGTTCCTGGCGCTGCGCATCGGTGACGGTGTCGTAGGAGACGAATCCGTCCCCGACCCGGTACTGCGCGAGCGCCGCGTCGAGATCGGCGCACCGCGCGTCGATGGCCTGGCCGAGCTCGGGGTTCCGGTCGTCGAGGACCGGACGCAACGCGGCGATCGCGGCCTGCGAGCCGTCGAGATTGGCCTGGAAGTCGTACAGGTCGGTGTGCGAGAAGATGTCTTCCTCACCGGTGATCTTCGATGTGGAGATCTCGTCGAGCAGGCCCTGGGCGTCACCGGCGATGCGGGTGGGTTCGATGGTGTACTCCTCGGAATTCACCAGATCTGCCAGTTCCCGGACGTCGGCGACAAGCTGGTCGGCGATCGTATCGGTGTCGGGCCGGAACCCGTCCACCCACAGATCCTTCTCGATCCGGTGGAAACCGGTCCAGTGCTGTCCCGGTTCGAGGTCGGCTTCGCGCAGATCCAGTCTCGGGTCGAGGTCACCGAAGCTTTCCGCTTCCGGCTCGACGCGCTCGAAGTAGGTGCGTGAGAGCGGGAACAACCGCTTCGCCTCGTCGATGTCGCGGGCGTGGAGTGCGGCCACGAATTCGCCGGTGGCGGTGACGAGGGCCTCGGTCTGGCTTCGGATATAGCGGCGGTAGCCGTCGGCGGCCTCGGCGAGTTTTCCGTCGGCGTCGGTGGCGGCCTGAGAATCGCCGGTGACCGTGAAGGTCTGGCGGATGCCTTCTCCCGTCATCCCGGGGCGGCAGGACAGTTCGTAGGCGCCGGCTTCGGGAAGATCGACGATGAGCTGCCGGGTCAGGCCGGGGCCGATGTTCTCGACCTCGCCCATCGCGCGGTCGCCATCCGCGAACACGTAGAACTCGGTGACCTGCGTGCCGTTGTTGGTGACGGAGAACGTCGACTGCCCGGTCACGCCCTCGGTGGCGGAGACATCGCAGGAGGTGTCGGTGGCCGTGACCGTGATGGCGCCGTCCGCGTCGGTCGGCGAGTTCTCGGTGCAGGCCACCAGGGCGAGTGGCAGTACGGCTACTGCCGCCAGGACGCAGGTGCGACGCGTCGATGTCATGGTCGTATCCCCGAGTGTTAGGTGAGGCGTACCTCAGCTGATGATGCGAAGGGACGATACACCCGAGACCCGCTTCGCGGGGAGGGACCTTCGGTCCTTTCAGCTGCGCGTCCAGGTCGGATCCGTGCCCGCGCACGAGGGGGCTGCTACCCGAGCGACCTCTTCAATTCGTCGGCCACCGCGGTGACGGGCTGGCCGCCGCTGGGGGTGGGGATGTCGCTGTTGACCGCGACGACGAGCACCGTCTGTGATTCGGGCAGATAGCCGATGTATGTGCTGTAGCCAGGCAGTTCGCCGGTGTGGCCGAGCCAGCCGTTCTCGATGCCGAGCCCCAACCCGTACGCGCGTTCGGGAGTGGCGGGTGGCAGGTTGTATTGGAACGAGTCCAATCGAAGCCGCTGGGTTTCGGGCTCGAGTATCTCTTCGCCGGTACCCAGCGCGCGGGCCCAGATCTCGAGATCGTCGATCGTCGAAACGACTGCGCCGGCCGACCAGCCCCAAGACGGATTCCAGTCGGTGGCGTCCGCCGTCTCGCCTTCGGGTTGTCCCTGCTCGGTGATTCCCCGCAGATGCGGTGACGGGAACGCCGCGTCGGTGGGAAGAACGGTCTCGGCCATGCCGAGCCGCTCGAACAGGTCGGTCCGGAAATACTCGGCGAGCGGCCGACCGCTCACCTGTTCGATCACAAGACCGAGCGCGATCGTGTTCGAGTTGGAGTACTCGAACTTCTCGCGGGCACAAAGTTCGGCGGGTCGCCGCGCACGATGTCGAGGAGTTGCTCGGGTGTCCATGCCGCCATCGGATCGGCGAACACCTTCTGTTGGAACCCTTCGTCGAACGTGTAACTGGGTATGCCGCTGGTCATGGCCGCGAGCTGCCCCAGGGTTGCGACATCGCCGTTGGGCAGCTCCGGAACGTACCGGCCGATCGGGTCGTCGAGGGACACCCGACCGTCCTCGGACAACTGCAACAGTGCGGTGACGGTCATCGTCTTCGTGACACTCCCGACTCGCGTGTGATCGGCGGGCCCGGGTGGCTCGGAGTCGTCGCCACCCCGGCTGCCGGACGCCCCGGTCCACTCGCCGTCGGGACTCACGACCCGCGCGACGACACCGGGAAACCCCACCTCGGCACGGACTCGGTCGAGCACACCCTGCAAATCTGTCCCGAAAGCGGATGCTGGGGACGGCGACGTCGAAGGTGCGGGAGCCGCGGTGCCACTGTCGCCGCCGCAGGCAGTGGTGAATGCGAGGAATGCTGCGGTCAGCACGATCGGGAGTCGGCGCATGGTTGCCTCCGGGAGATGCGGGCCTTGCTCTCGAAGCTCCGGCTCAGTATCTGCGTGGTCGATGCCGAATTCGGGAGAACAGCATTATTCGACGATCGCCGTCGTTCTATCGTGAAGCGACGGATCGGAGTTCCGGATGGCTGCATGGTGGGTGCTGCACGTCGACCTCGATCAGTTCATCGCGGCCGTCGAGGTGCTGCGCAACCCCGAGCTGGCGGGAAAACCGGTGGTGGTCGGCGGTAAGGGCGACCCCACCGAGCGCGGTGTCGTCTCCACCGCGTCGTACGAGGCACGTCGATTCGGCGTCGGGTCGGGGATGCCGTTGCGGGTCGCTGTCCGCAAGATTCCGGACGCGGTGTTCCTGCCCGTCGACGCCGACGCCTACAACGAGGTGTCCCAGGTGGTGATGGAGACGCTGCGTGGACTCGGTCACGTGGTGGAGGTAATCGGCTGGGACGAAGCGTTTCTCGGAGTCGAGAGCGACGATCCCGAGACATTCGCGCGGACGGTGCAGGAATCGGTGCTCGGCGCGACCGGACTGCACTGTTCGGTGGGTATCGGCGACAATATTCTGCGCGCCAAGATCGCCACCGGATTCGGTAAACCTCGCGGCATGTTCCGGCTCACCCGCGACAACTGGTTCGCGGTAATGGGGGACCGGCCCCCCGATGCGCTGTGGGGTATCGGCTCGCGTACCGCGAAGAAGTTGGAGGCAGCGGGAATTCGCACGGTGCGGGAACTCGCGGCCGCATCCGAGGAGGAACTGGCAGCACGGTTCGGGCCGAAAACCGGGCCGTGGCTCGTCGGCCTCGGTCGGGGCGCCGCCACCAATGCGGTCACGGGCGAGCCGTGGGTGGCCCGCTCGCGCAGCCGCGAGACGACGTTTCAGAACAACCTCACGGATTGGACCGAGGTCGCCGATCATGTGCGGACCCTGGCGGCGCGCGCGACCGAGGACATCCGCGCCGAGCGGCGACCGGGGGTGCGGGTGGAGCTGAAGATCCGCTACGCCCCGTTCATCACGCACACCACGAGCCGCGCCCTGTCCGAACCGACGCTGGACCCGGCGGTCGTCACCGACGCGGCCGTCGCGCTGCTCGACCGTTTCGATCATGCGCGGCAGGTGCGTCTGGTGGGGGTCCGGGTGGAGATGACGGCACCGGCGCCGTGAACCGTGCGCTCTGTTCGCCGCTCAGCAAGCCGGGCGGCACCATGCGACCGGTCAGCACCAGGAGGAGGTGCTGCGCGGCGCCGGTGACGACGGACCCGGTGCCGTACGACCAGTCGCGGTCATCGGCCTGTAGTCGGACACCCGACAGGTCGGCGCCGAAGAAGTCGACCTGCGCCGGTTGCAGCGCCTCGAGCATCATCGAAATACGCTCGTCCGGCACGCGCCGGTCGAGTCCGAGCGCGACGGTGATGTCGAGCCCGTGGATCACCTCGTGCCACAACGTACCCGCCGGTCCGCCCCGCGGCGGCTGCCACGGGTGCTCGATGTTGGCGCGCAGGGAGGCGAGCAGTTCCGCATCGGTCAGGGTGCGTGTGTCGGCCCGCGCGCACGCGTCGGCGGCGCGGTTGATGTTGCCGCGCGCCTTCAGGAGCGCAAACAGGATTTTCGGAAGGCTGTAGCGGTAGGCCGTGGTGGTATGCGCGACGACCTCGCGGACCCGCCAGCCTGCACACAGCGACGGCGCCGCCCACTGCTCCTCGTTCAATCGTTCGAGCACGGCAACGAGATCTCGACGTTCGCCCGCGACGTACGGGTGCACGGTTTTCGACATGGTGGTCCCTTCGTTCGGTGATCTGCCGGTACCGACCCGCCGGAGGTGCGGAACTCATCGGACGCCCGCGAGCCCTGACGCGGCCGCTGGCACACTGGGTGCGGTGAACGCGGCAATCCAGGCGAGGACGAGAGGCCCACTCCGGCCACCGGAGTTGGCGGCGGCGGCAGTATTCGGCGCGTTGACCGCGGTGCTGGCGGTGGTGACCGGACTGATCCCGGTCGGTGTCGCGCAGGTGCTGGTAGCGCTGCCGATCGCGTTTCTTGCCGCCGCGAACCGGATGCGCGCGGTGGTGGCGGCGACGCTGGCGGCGAGCGTCGTCGCGGTGGTGGCGGGCGGACCGTTCGCCGCGGCTGCGGTCGTGGTGCTCGCCGGCGTCGGCACACTGGTGGGGTTCGCGGACCGCCGCTGGGGTAACGCGGCGGTGCTGGTCGTGTTCGGCGGGTCGCTGCCGGGCGGTGTGCTGTTGGCCGCCCTCCTCGTCGGGCTGCTGTGGATCTTCGAGGAGACGCGCATTCTGCTGCTCGATACCCTCGTCACGTCGATGCAGGGCATGGCGCGGGCGTTCGAAGCCGCGGGCGCGGGCGAGCAATTCCTCGACGCGGTCGCGCGGACCACCGAGTTTCTCAGGGACTTCTGGTGGTTGTGGATCGGTGCCGCCGTCGTGGTGGGAGTGGTGGGTACCGCGCTGCTGTGCTTCGGGGTCTTCCGGATGGTCGCGCAGAGCAGCAGGAGGAGCAGCGCGTCGGTGACCTGGCCCGTCGAGGACCGTGCCGCCACCCCGGCGCCGCTACCCGTGGCCCTGCGGCTGGTGTCATACCGGTATCCGGACAGCAGGAACGACGCGCTCGCCGACATCGACCTCACCGTTTCGCCGGGGGAGTTCGTCGCCGTCGTCGGACGCAACGGTTCCGGCAAGTCGACGCTGGCCCGCATCCTGGCCGGTATCGCGCCGACCGCGGGACTCGTGGATCGGCCCGGCCCCGTCGGGCTCGGCGCGCACGGTGGCACGGTCCTGGTGTTCCAGCATCCCGAAACGCAGGTGCTCGGCCGGACGGTCGCGGAAGACCTGCGCTGGGGAACGACCGGCGACATCGACGTGGAACACCTGCTCACGCGCGTCGGACTGGCGGGTCTGGCCGACCGGGCCACCGAAGACCTCTCGGGTGGGCAGCTGCAACGACTGGCGTTGGCCGCGGCGCTCGCGCGAGCACCGAAGCTGTTGATCGCCGACGAGATCACCGCGATGGTCGACACCGACAGTCGCATCGCCCTGATCGACCTGCTGGCCGACATCGCCCGCGACGGCACCGCCGTCGTCCTCGTGACCCACCTCGACGACGAGGCGGCGTCGGCGGATCGGGTGATCCATCTGGAGCAGGGCCGCATCGTGCCGTCCCCGGCGCCGCCACCGCGCCGCACAGCGGTGGCCGCCGCCCCGCCACCCGAACCGCTGCCCATCCTGGAGTTACGCGGGGTCACCCACACCTATGCCGCCGGTACCCCGTGGGCGCACACCGCCCTGCGCGACGTGTCGCTGAGCATCGGCCGCGGCGAGGGTGTCCTGGTAGTGGGCGCAAACGGGTCGGGGAAGTCCACGCTCGCAGGGATTCTCGCAGGATTGCACCGGCCCACCCACGGCAGCTGCACGCTGCACGACACCCCCACCGCCGACCTGCACGGCGCCGTCGGACTCGTCTTCCAGCAGGCGAGGCTGCAGCTGCAGCGCCCGACCGTCGCCGAAGAGATCTCCGACGTCGCCGGACTTCCCCACACCGACCGCGACTACGCCGCCGCGGTACTGCACCGGGTCGGGCTGAGCGTGGCCCTCGCCGAGCGGCCGGTCGACCGGCTCAGCGGCGGCGAGATGCGCCGCGTCGCCATTGCCGCGCAGCTCGCGCGCACCCCGCGCGTGCTGGTGCTCGACGAGCCACTCGCCGGGCTCGACGTCGCGGGTCGCCAGGAGCTGGTATCGATACTCGCCCACCTGCGGACGGTGGAGAACGTCACCGTCGTCGTCATCTCGCACGACCTGCACGGGATGGAAACGGTGTGCTCACGCACGGTGGTGCTCGACAACGGCGCCGTCGTCGACGACGGCTACCGGGCGGTGGCCGAATGAGCACCCGACAGCGCCGGCCGCTGATCCTGCTGCGTCCCGTCCCGCGCGACACCCCGCTGCACCGTGTCTGGGCGGGCACGAAAGTTCTTGCAGCGGTCGCCCTGTCGGTGACGGTGAGTTTCATGCCCAGCTGGACGGGTCTGGGAGTCACGATGTTGGTGCTGCTGGCCGGTGTGCTGATCGCGCGCATTCCGCGCGGCGTGGTACCGACGATCCCGTGGTGGGTGTTCGCCTTCGTCGTCGCGGGCGCCGCCGTCAACGCCCTCGGCGGCGGCATCACCAGCTACATCCGCGCGATGCTGCTGGGGGTGTCGCTGCTGATTCTTGCGTCGCTGGTCGGCTGGACCACACGACTGTCCGACCTCGTCGATGCCCTGCCCACACTGTTCGCACCGTTGCGACTACTGCGACTGCCCGTCGACGAATGGGTTGTCACCTGTGCGCTGGCGCTGCGTGTACTGCCCTCGATCCGCGGGGAGATGCGGCTGCTCTTCGCGGCACGTCGGCTGCGGGGCAGGCCCGGCATACGGTCGCCGAAGGGGTTCTGGCACGAGGTGATCGACTCGGTGGGCGCGGTGGCGTCGGTGTCGATGCGGCAGGTGCGGGACCTCGGGGACGCACTGTCGGTGCGCGGACCGCGGCCCGTCGTCCGGGCCCGGCCGCGTCTCGGCGTCGGTGATGCGGTGACGGTTCTGGTTGTCGGAGCGGCCTGCGCGGCGATGTTCGTGTGGGCTTGACGGCCGGCGCTACAGCCGGGGCGGCGTGCTGGCAACCACTTCGACGGTGTTCGTGCCGCTGCCCTGCGATTGTCCGCCGGGGCCGATCACGGTCACGGTGATCGTGTATTTCCCGGGCGCCGCGAGCGTCATCTCTCCGCTCGCCCTGCCGGAGCAGGTCCGTCCGGTGTCGTTGTATGCGAAACCGCCGGATCCGACGACGCTGGAAATGACCCGGCAGTCGTCTCCGTTGATCTCACCCTGGCCGCCGGTCGAGCGCCACCGGTAGATCACCTTCGCGGTGCCGTCGGGCGCCGCCTCGTACCTGTCGGGTCCGAGCGCGTTACCCGGCCCGACGAGTTCGGTGGCGACGGAAACCGAATCGACCCTCGACGTGTGGTCGGACGCCGCCGGGCGGGCAGCGTCGGTTGTGGCCTTCGCCGTGGACGACGGAGTGGCGTTCTGGCTCTTCTCCTGGTCCTGGCCGCCGACGAATGCGATAGTGACGACCACGGCGAACAGCGCGAGCGCCAAGCCGCCGAGCAGCCAGAGGCCCCTGCTGTCTTTGAACATTCGGCGAGCATGACACGAGCGGGTCCGGTTTGCATTAGACCGTTCGGATGAATTTCCTCCCCGTGCGCGCGGCTTCGAGGCTCAGGAAGCCCGTCGCGCCAGCCGCGACCGGATCCGTCGTTGCAGTCCGTAGATCACCACCGCCGTGACCCCCGCGATGACGACGTATTGCAGCACCTGGGCATACGGTTCGACGACCTGCCAGTTCTCCCCGAGTTGGTAACCGGCGATGACGAACAGGCTGTTCCAGATCAGGCTGCCCGCGGTGGTGAAGGCGAGAAACTGCCAGATCGGCATGGCGGTGACGCCCGCCGGCACGGAGATGAGACTGCGGAAGACCGGGACCATCCGCCCGAAGAACACCGCCTTGCGTCCGTGACGCTGGAACCAGTCGGTGCTGCGGTCGAGGTCGCGTTCCTCCACGAGCGGGATCCTGCCGATGAAGAGCCGGATTCGCTGTTCGCCGACCCAGCGACCCAGTGAATACAGTCCGAGCGCTCCCACGACCGAGCCGAGGGTGGTCCAGAACAGCGCCCCGAAGAGGGTGAAGCTGCCGAGACTCGCGGCGAACCCGGCGAGCGGGAGGATCACCTCGCTGGGCAGCGGCGGGAAGAAGTTCTCGAGAGCGATGGCGAGACCGGCTCCGACCCCACCCAGACGGTCCATCAAGTCGAGGGCCCAGCCGGCGAGTCCGTCGGTGGGCGCTGATGCGGCGTCGGAAACACTCATTCGCTCCAGGTTATAGGCGCCTGAGAGGGTATCGCCCCGAATAGGGCGAGAGTACGGTCACACACGGTGCGCCGCCGGAAATGCCGGGTGGGGCCACGACCTCTCCCACCGGTGAGCAACCGGCGGATTCGGATGCGTCGCGTCGAAGCGACGACGAGGCCGTCGGTCCCGCCCATCAGCCGGGGGTGAGGCGCGCCGAAGACAAACCCTGATGCGCGTAGGACCGCGGCCGTGCGGCCGCGGTCCTACGCGCATCAGGGAGACGACGCTCGATCAGTAGTGGTTCTCGAGATTGTCGAGATCTACACCCTTCGTCTCACGGCTGGTCGCGACCGCGATCACGGTGATCGTCATGGTGATCACGAGGTACGCGATGACGGCGGAGGCGCTGAACCGGTCGACGAGCCACACCGCGATGAACGGGGCAGGCGCGCCGGCGATGATCGACGAGCCCTGGAACACCAGCGACGAACCCGCGAAGCGGTGCCTGGTGGGGAACAGTTCGGTGATCCACGCGGCCTCCGGTCCGGCGAGCATGCCGTGCAGCAATGCGCCGATGCACACGCCGACGTAGAGCGCGAGCATGCTCTGGGTGTGCACCAGGGCGAAGAAGACCGGTGCCCAGATCACCAGGGAGATCGCCGGAACCAGCATGGCAACCTTGCGGCCCACCCGGTCGGACCACCAGCCGCCGCCGAGCATGCCGAAGAACTGGCACACCGACGCGAACGCGACAGCGGTGACGATCGCGCCGCGGGAAACGTCGAAGGAGGTCGTGGCGTACGCGATGACGAAGATCGTGTAGACGTAGAACGCGATGTTCTCGCCGAGTCGCATGCCGAGCCCGTGCAGCAGGGGACGAGGCTTGCGCAGCGCTTCGACGATGCTGGACTTTTCCTCCGGTGCAGTCTCCGCAGCTTCGGCCTTGGACTGCGCAGCCTGGAACACCGGCGATTCTTCGACGCCGCGGCGAATGAGGAAGCCGATGACGAGGAGCGGCACGGCCAGCAGGAACGCGACGCGCCAGCCCCACTCGTCGAAGGCGGCACCGGGGAAGACCAGGGCGAGCACGCCCACCGTGACGGTGGCAAGCACCGTTCCGGCCGGGGCGCCGGCCTGCGGCCAGGCGGCCCAGAAACCGCGCCGCTTCGGTTCGCCGTATTCGCTGACCAGGATGACCGCGGCACCGAACTCACCGCCGAGCGCGAAGCCCTGGATCATGCGCAGCACCACCAGCGCGACAGTGGCCCAGATACCGATCTGGCCGTAGGTGGGCAGCAGGCCGATCGCCGCCGTCGCACCACCGAGTAACAGGAACGTGGCGACCAGTACGGGCTTGCGTCCGAATTTGTCGCCGAGATGTCCGAAGACGATTCCGCCCAGCGGGCGTGCCACGAATCCGAGGCCCTGAGTGGCGAGCGCCATCAACAGCGACGCGACGGGGTTACCGCTGGGGAAGAAGAGGGGACCCAGGACGGTGGCGGCGAGAATGCCGTAGATCGCGAAGTCGTACCACTCCAGCACGGCACCGGCCATGCTGCCGGCGAGTACTCGTTTGAACGGGGTCCCGGTGGTCGACGACCCCTTGCCTGGGGGTACGAGCGACGTCTGCGTCTTCTCGACGGTGGTCATACGGTTACCTTTCGGGAGAGATTACGGCCGCGGCCGGTCAGAGCTGGAGGGTCAGCTTGTCCCCGCAGGCGCGGGAACAGCAGGTCATCATGGTTTTGCCCACGGCGCGTTCGGATTTGGTGAGAACCAGATCGCGGTGGTCGACTTCACCGTCGAGGACGGGCACCTCGCAGGCGCCGCAGATTCCTTCTTCACAGTCGCTCTGCGCGTCGATGTTGGCGGCCCGCAGCGCCTGGAGCACCGTTTGGTCCGCGGCGACCGGCACCGTGATACCGGAGTCCTTCAGTTCGACTGCGAAAGCGTGTTCCTCGGACGGATCCAGTTGTTCGAGCGTGGACGAGAAATGCTCGACATGGAGCGTGTCGTCCGGCCAGTGCGCGGTGGCGTCCGCCAGCGCGGTGAGGAGCCGCTCGGGACCACACGAGTAGATCTGACTGCCCTCGACGGGGGTGGTGAACATCGTCGTGAGGTCCATGCGGGTGTCCTCGTCGCTCGGGTAGAGCCGGACGTGTCCGCCGTGGTCGCGTGCGAGTCGATCGAGGAAGGCCATCGAGTCCCGGGACCGTCCGGCGTAGTGGATCTCGTAGTCGCGGCCCGCGGCCTTGACCCGGTCGGCCATGGCGATCACCGGAGTGATGCCGATCCCTCCGGCGACGAACACGTAGCGGTCTGCGTCGAGGTCGAGCTTGAAATGGTTGCGCGGACCACGCATTCGGACGCTGTCACCGACCGAAACGCTGGTGTGGATCCAGCGCGATCCGCCGCGGCTCTCGGGGTCGTGGAGGACCGCGATCTGCAGGGTCGTTCGGTCGTCGGGGTGGCCACACAGCGAATACTGCCGCGAGACATCCCCGCAGTCGATGTCGACGTGTGAGCCGGCGGACCACTTCGGCAGCGGCCGATCCGACGCGTCGCGCAGGGTGACCAGGACGATGTCGTCCGCGATCCGGTCCAGCGCATCCACCTGCATGGTGCGTGCGATGGTGTTCTTGGACGGTTCGCCGATCTTGACGGCCTGGCGTTCGGAAAGCACTGCGGGATATACCCGCTCGGGGTTGAGGGTGGGATCCCAGTGGACCCACACGTGCTCCGGTCCCCGGAACGAGGTGTTCGGCAGGTACGTGAATTCCTGGTCCGGCACCAGTCGCATGTGCGGCAGGCGACGGGTGAGTTCTTCCAGGAATATCTGAATCTCCATGCGCGCGAGGTTCTTACCCATGCACTGGTGGCTGCCGTAACCGAAGGTGAGGTGGTCGCTGGCGTTGTCACGGCGGATGTCGAAGTCGTCGGCCTGATCGAAGTGGCGCTCGTCGTGGTTGGCCGACGAATTGACGATCAGCAGCTTTGCGCCTTTCGGGATGTCGACGCCACCGATGGTGGTGTCGTCCGTGACGAGGCGACGCCACGCGGCAACCGAGCCCGAATGCCGGAGGCATTCCTCCACCGCGTTGGGAATCAGGCTCGGGTCGGCGCAGATCTCCTCCCACACGTCGCGGTGCTCGAGGAGCAACCGCAAGGCGTTGGCAGAGGCGTTGGCGGTCGTTTCGTGGGCGGCGACGATCCCGGCCATCATCATCGAGTGCAGGTAGGAATCGGTGACGACGTCCGGCTGTTCCTTCTGCACGCGGATTCCGAAGGGCATCCAGCCGTGGCCGCTGGGATCCTTGCGCAACTTGTCGAGGACGGTCCCGGCGAACTGCCAGAACTTGCCGACGGCCTCGGCTACCGCGACCTGCTGGTCGGGGGCGGGGCGTCCCCACGTGTTGACGGTGTGGGCGATGGAGTACTCACGCAGCGTGTCCATGTCCTCTTCGGGCACGCCGAGGAAGTGCAGGGCAACGGTGAGCGGCACCTCCCACAGCATTTCGTCGACCAGATCGGCGCGGCCGGAATCGATGAAGCGGTCGACGTACTCGCGTGTCAGGCGGCGCACCATCTCCTCGTGGTGGACGAGTTCGGCGGGGGTGAACGGCTCCATCAGAGCCCGGCGCCGTGGCATGTGCGCCGGCTCGTCCTCGTTGACGAGGGTGCGAGCCATTCCGTAGTCGTACTGCGCAAGAACAGAATTGGCTTCGTCCGAGGTCGGGGTGATCTTCTCCAGCGCGATGGACGGCGAGAACAGGAGGTTGTCGCGGAAGACTGCTTTGACGTCTTCGTATCGGGTGACCACCCAATAGCCCAGCTCGGGGCTGTAGAAGACCGGTTCTTCATCTCGGGACCAGCGCAGTGAGGCGGCCGGGTCCACCTGGTACGGACCGGTGAAGGGATCGAACGCTGCCGCCGCCGGCGAGATGGGGCATCCCGTCGGCGAGGTGAAGGCGGAATGGTCGACGGGGCATCGGCCTTCTACCGCCGTACGAGCGACGTCGGTCAGTGTTCCGCTCGATGTATTGGTCATTACTTCTCCAGGCTCTGATCTGCGAAGTTACTTATAACGAACACATTTGTTCGTTGAACGCACAGAAGGAGCGTAAGGGGCGTCACACTGTCGGGTCAAATGGAGCGCAGATCACCGCCGCCAAAACGAAAAAGGGACGCCCGAAGGCGTCCCCTGGTAATTACCTGCGTCAGGTGCTGAGCAGGGCCCTGATGTGGGCAGCGGCCTTCACTACCTCCGCAGCTGCGGAATCGGTGTCGAGGCCTTCGATCGCCACAACTCCCACGCTCGATTCCAGTCCGATGCCGTCGTGGTCCGACGGAGTTCGAACGCTCGCGGCCACACCCACCGCCCCGTGCTCGATTTCGCCGCTCGTTACGCTGAACCCGTCGCGTCTCGCTTGCCGGATTGCGTCGGTATCGTGCTCGGACTCCGGCCGACCGGCCAATATTGCGATGCCCGCCGCCCCGAGGGAGACCGGGTGCCGCGTCCCGATCCGGTACCCGACACGGAGCATTCCGGTCTCCGGTTCGGCAACCGCAATCACCACGCACTCGTCGTCCTCGAGCGTGGACAGGAACGCGGTGGCCGACGTCTGTCGCGCCAACTCCCGCAGCAGCGGCTGCGCCACCTCGCGAAGGCGGGTGCGGAACCGTGAACCGAGGACCGCAGTCCCTGCCGCCAACCGGATCCGCCCGTCGCTCATTCGCGCCACGAGAGAATGCGCTTCCAGGGTCGCCACGATCCGGTAGCCGATCGCCCGTGCCACATCCAGTTCGGCGGCGAGATCCGCGATGGAGATACCTCCTGGCCGCTGTGAAACGATCTCCAAGGCGCGGATGCCTCGGTCCAGGGTTTGCAGGGTGGTCAATGTTCTCCTCGAGCGTCGGGCCGGTAGCAACCCCAGCCTAATTGCTGTTGCTCGACCGTCCCATTCCCCGAACTGCCGGCGCACGACCACACCACCGAAGTCTTGCCCGATGGGAAATCCGTCGCGGCAACCGGTTTCATGCGTGGTGCTCGCGCCGAGGAATTCGTCTACTCCCGCACATGGGTGCAGCGCAGTCGGTAGCCGGAATCAGTCCGGTGGCGCGAAGAACTCGAGTGCGATGTTGTCCGGGTCTCGGAACGAGATTCCCGAACCGTAGCGGGCGGTCTTGATTCCTCCGTGCGCGATACCGAGACTGTCGAGCCGGTCGCGCCATTTCGGTAGGTCGTTCGGAGTGCACCCGAATGCGATGTGATCGAGGCCGACCTGTCGCTCGTCGAACGTGCTCGTCGATGTCGCTCCGGGATGGACGTGCAGGCCGAACAGCATGCCGCCGTCGAGTGCGAAGACGGTGTGGTGGAACGTGCCCGATTCCTCGTCCTCGTCGAGAACCGGGGATGTGCCGAACAGGCGGGTGTACCAGGCGGTACTGGCCGCCAGGTCGGACACCGTGACGGCAACATGAGCGAGCGCGGGAAACGACACGACCGGGCCTCCCTCCGGATCGACGGTGCTGCTGCCCAACCTAGTCCGCACGACGGGCGTGCGGCTCCTTTTCGGTGGTTCCGGTGAGAACGCCGAAGGTGCGAGGGCCCGGCAAGGTTCTCCACCCGATGTGCGGCGTGTGCAGCAGACCGAGATGCGCCGATCGGTCGACTCAGCGAGCCACGCCGTAGAACCGTTCCACTCGCACGCGCAGGACCAGTCGCTGCTCGGCAACCATGGCCGCGCGGAACTCGTCCCAGTCGGGATGCTCCCCTTGCACGGCTCGATACAGCCCCACAAGCTCTTCGGCCGCATCGTCGTGGGGACGTTCGGCGACATCCGACAGTTCTGCGCGACCCTCGGCGACGGCGTAGGACCAGCCGTCGTCGGAGTCCTTGAACAGGCTCACCCGCGGATCCCGGCGCATGTTCCTCGTCTTGGCTCGGGTGCCGGTGATGGACACGCTGAAGGTGCGGATGCGCTGGTCGTAGTGGTAGATGATGTTCGAAATCTGAGGCCGGCCGTCCCGTTTCAGCGTGACGAGGGCGGCGACTCCGGTGGTTGCGAACAGCGCTTCGAGTTTCGCCTGGTCGGCTGCCATGCGCTCAGGGTAGTGAGCGGCGGTGCAGAATCGGCCGGGTCGAAGAACTTTCACATTCGCGAAGGGACACGTGATGCTGGACTACGAACGCTACTGCGGTGAGATCGGTACACAGACCGAACTGCTGGCGCAGCTCCTGCCGGGACGCGACATGACGACGCCGGTCCCGACGTGCCCCGGCTGGAATGTCGGTCAGGCAGTGCGGCACCTCGGGTACGGCCACCGCTGGGCCACAGAGATCGTGCGGGCCCGGGCGGCGCGGCCCTCCGCGGACACCGCGATGCGTGAGCTCTCTGCCTACACGGATGAGGACCCCGCCGACCTCGTGCGGTGGCTGACCGAGGGTGCCGAGCAACTCGATCACGTCCTGCGCGAGGCCGGACCGGCGGCGGAGGTGTGGACGCCCATCCCTGGTGGACGCCGGACACCCGAATTCTTCGCGCGACGGTTCACACACGAGACGGTGATGCACCGGGCCGATGCGGCTCTCGCCCTGGGGGAGGAGTTCGTCGTCGCGCACGATGTCGCCGTCGACGCGATCGATGAGTGGCTGGATCTCGCGGTGGTGACGTGGCCGCTGCAGCACGTCGAGGAACACCGCGCGCTGCAAGGTCCGGGCCGCACGCTGCATTTCCACGCCACCGACACCCACGCCGAATGGGTGGTGGATCTGACCGGTGACGGACTGAGCTGGCGACGCGAGCACGAGAAATGTGCGGTAGCGGTGCGGGGTTCGCTGACGGAGCTGCTGCTGATCATCTACCGTCGCCGGGCCTTGGAGAATGCTGCGGTCGAAATCTTCGGTGACACGGAGTTACTGACCTCATGGCTCGACGTCGTCGGCTTCGGGTAACGCTGCGAGCTGGGCAAACCAGGCCGGGTCCCCGACCAGCGGTGGATTACGGGTTGAAACGCGCGGCGAACGCACCCGGCGTCATCCCGACGACCCTGGTGAAGTCGCGCACGAAGTGTGGTTGATCGGCGTAGCCCAGTACCGCCGCGACCTCGGCCAGCGGCATCGACCTATCGCGCAGCCGACCGGCTGCCTCCTGCAGTCGTCGGCGCTGGATCAGCCATTTCGGGGTGAGCCCGGTCCGCCGGTGTACGAGCCGTTGCAGTGCGCGTTCGGACAGGTCGAACTCGTCGCGCACCTGCTCGACGCGCAGCACGTCCGGGTGGTCTTCGACGAAAGCCACCACCCGGTTGATCAGGTGACCCTCCTCGTCGACCGGAACGAACGAGTTGAGCAGGTCGTCGAACACGCTCATCGCCGCGCGGTGCGCATCGACGGATCGTGGATCACGGTTCATCGCGTCGCGAACCGAGCGGGTCAGTCGTATGCCGTCGTCGCCGAGCACTTCGGAGAGGTCGACGTACCGGTCGGTGAACGCGGCGACGGGCTTCCCGGTGAGTAGATACCCCGCCGCCGGAGTGAACATCACCCCGACTGCCCAGCCGTCGCCGGTGAGCCTGGTGGTGGACAGTCCGGGAACGACACCGTAGAACCGCGCGTAGTCCTGTGCGACCACCACCAGGCACACGGGATACTGCAACACCCGCTGGGGAGCTCCCTGCCCGGCCGGCACCGACCACACGGGAATCCAGAACCGCCGCATCAGATCCTCGAGCCCGTCCGGAGCCGGATAGCGGAAGATCGTGTTGGTTGTATCCGCCGGATCCTTCAAATGCGCGCGCTCGATCGGCTCCCGTTCGTGCCCCGACACGTCGGCCGGGTCGGTGTCGGGTTTCATCAAGACCTCGCCCCCGGATCGGAATACTGTCGCCTTCATGAATACAACAGCGACCCGACATGAAGAAGCCGAGCAGCCGTTGACCGCGGTCATCACCGGGCTCGACCCGGAAGCATGGGACAAGGAATCACCCTGTGAGGGCTGGACCGCCCGCGACGTGGTCGCCCACATCATCGACACGCAACGGGAATTTTTCTCCGGACGCGGATTCGATCCGGGTGAGCGGCCGTCCCTCGGCGACCCGGCCTCTGCGTGGCGTGAGCACACCGCGCGCGTCGCCCGGCTGATGGCCGACGACTCGGTGCCGGCCACCGCTTTCGAGGGCTACTTCGGACCCACCACCGTCGGCGCTACCTTCGAGCAGTTCTACATCTGGGACCTGCTTGTGCATCGGTGGGACATAGCGCAGGCGGCCGGGGTCGACGTGACCTTCACCGACACGGAATTGGACCGGATGGAGGCGGGTGCCGACAGTTTCGGCGACGCCATCTACATGGACGGCGTCTGCAAGCCCGGAGTTCCGGCTCCCGAGGGTGCCGACCGGCAGGCACGCATCCTCGCTCGGCTGGGTCGTCGCACCGAGCGCTGACGCAGCTCGTCCATCGCGGTGCCGCCGTGTGTTCCGGTCATTCGCGGACCGGCACGTACACGACGGTGCGCAGTTCCTCGGCGGGAGTGTCCGGTGGGCAGGGGTACTCCTCCCACGCCGTAGTCAGGTCGAGTTCGTGGCCCTCGTGCGCTGCCCACGTGGCGAGCGCCTCGTAGGTGTGCTCGAGCGTGTCGTAGGGGCCGTGATGAGTGTCGGTGGCGGCGCCGCCGCCCGGTAGGTCGACGGGGACGACGTCCCCCTCCCCGTCGAGAGGCGCGTCCACTTCGAATCCGGCGGCGCAGTCGAAGCCCCCTTCGGTGAAGTTCCGGAAGTAGGCGATCGCAGCCCCGCTCGGTGGCCGCCCGGACCGTTCGAGGTATTCCGCCACGGCGGTGTATGCCCGACCGAGGTGCTCCCCGATGTGGGCGATGTCGGTGTGGAACTCGACGGCGACCAGATGGCGCGGCGCAGCGTGAACAATGTGCGGCATTGCTCCTCCTCGGTACGTGTCAGGCCGACCACGGACGGCCCCGGAGAGTGCGAGATCCGTTCCGTCGGTCGTAGCGGACTCCCCGCGATAATCTGCGCGATTCCGGGGCTCGTCAATGCTCCGATTGTCAGGGAGCGCGTCCGGCGTCCGGCGCCCCGCCTTCCGCGGGCCGGGGTTCGGCTCCGGAGCCGTGGGTGACAGGGTTCGACACCGAGGGCGGTGCCGGTGCCGGCGCGGGTTCGGAGGCCACTGTCGTGTATCCCCATATCGTGAATGCCGCCGCAGCGATCGCAGTGATGAGCCAGGCACGTTTGGCGTCGGTCGACATAGAGGCGCGCGATGTGGCGACGGCCGTGCCGAGGGCGGGGTCGAGCGAGATGCGAGGTCGCGCCGCCCGGGTCCAGTGCTGGCCGTTCCACCAACGCTCGAGACGGTCGTAGCCGGGCTCCGGGTACCACCCGGGCAGCTGTGGGGAAGTCATGGCCGAACCCCTGCCGAGGCCGGCTGCTGCGACGCGGGGGCAGCGAGCGCTCCGAGAACCATGAGATCTCCTTGTCCGGACGGTTGCCTGCCCCCGAAGCGGAGACGAGGCGGCGTAATGCGTCCTCGAGGCAACACACCGATGCCATACAGGACATCGGTGCCGCCACTGTTTCGTTACTTTCGGCAGTGGAGGCTGCCCGTTCGATCGGGACGTCGAACCGGGCACGGACGCATATCGTCGGGTCATGAGCACACGGGTTGTCGTTGCCGAGGACGTACGCGCAGCCGTCGCCGAGCGGCGACCCGTCGTGGCGCTCGAATCGACGATCTTCACGCACGGTCTCACTCGCCCACGCAACCTCGACGTGGCGTTCGAAGCCGAACAGCGACTGCGGGACGCCGGCGTTCTCCCGGCGACGATCGGGGTGGTCGGAGGTGTTCCGACGGTCGGATTGTCGCATCGTCAAATCGAGGCGCTGGGCCGCGAGGGCTCGGGCGCGGTGAAGGTCAGTGGCCGGGATCTGCCGGTGGCTGCCGCGAAAGGCCTGCACGGTGGCACGACCGTGGCCGCGACCGCGTTCCTCGCACACCGTGCGGGCATCGCGGTGTTCGCCAGCGGTGGGCTCGGGGGAGTGCACCGGGGTGCGTCGTCCACATTCGACGAGAGCGCGGATCTCGTTGCGCTGTCGTCGATTCCGATCACGGTCGTAACCGCGGGGGTGAAGTCGATTCTCGACATTCCCGCTACCCTCGAGCGACTCGAGACACTCGGTGTGACCGTGGTCGGGTACCGGACCACGCGGTTCCCCGGATTCTATGTGCGCGACAGCGGTTGCACGGTCGACGACGTCGGTTCACCCGAAGAGGTGGCTGCGGTGGCCCGTGCCCGCGACGACCTCGGTCTGCGGACGGCGGTGCTCGTCGCGAATCCGGTCGCCGCCGATGCGCAGGTCGATCCCGCACTGCACGCTCGGGTGCTGGCGGACGCCGAACACGCTGCGGCCGCCGCGGGCATCCGGGGTAAGGCGATGACTCCGTTTCTCCTCGAACACATGCACCGGGGCACACAAGGCCGCACACTCGATACGAACGTCGCGGTCTATCGCGGAAATGTGGGGGTGGCTGCGGCGATCGCGTCTGCGCTCGCTTCGTGAGAGGACCGGTATGGGTCAGATCCGATTCGGCTACTTCTTGACGCCTGCCGCGGCAGAGGCAGGCACTCTGCTGCGAACCGCCCGAACCCTGGACCGGTTGGGCTTCGATCTCGTCGGCATTCAGGACCATCCGTACCAGCGACGGTTTCTGGACTCGTGGACGCTGTTGACCGCTGTTGCGGTGAGCACGCAACATCTCACGGTGTTTCCGGATGTGGCGTGCCTGCCGTTGCGTCCGCCCGCGGTTCTCGCGAAGTCGGCGGCCAGTTTGGATGTGCTCACCGGCGGCCGGGTCGAAATGGGTGTCGGTGCCGGCGGGTTCTGGGACGCGATCGCCGCGTTCGGTGGCCCGCGCCGCGCGGCGGGCGAGGCGGTGCGCGCGCTGGCGGAGGCCATCGAGGTGATGCGGCTGATGTGGAGCGCTGAGCGGTCGGTGCGGTTCGACGGGGAGTTCTATTCGCTGGGAGGCGTCCATCCCGGCCCTCGGCCGGCGCATCCGATCGGGATCTGGCTCGGCGCGTACAAGCCGCGCATGCTGTGGTTGATCGGCGAACATGCCGACGGGTGGGTACCGTCGCTCGGGTTCGCGGGTCCGGAAGGACTTGCCGAGGCGACGGCGACGCTCGACGCGGCGGCGGAGAAGGCCGGACGCGACCCGGCGTCGATCCGCCGGGTCCTCAACGTCGGTGCCGACGTCCCGGTGGACGAGCTTCCCGACCTGCTGATCCGGATCGCGACGGAGTTGCGATTCGACAGTTTCGTCTTCGACGGTCCCGCGGACGAAGCTGCGCTCACGCATCTCGCGCGCGAGGTGTTTCCCCGCGTCCGCAACGCCGTGTGAACTGAACTTATTGCGACAGGAAGGCAGTCGCGCTCGGTGGGAGCGCGATCCCGCTGCGGCGGTAGATCTCGGCCGGGCGGCCGGTGCCCTCGCGTTGCAGCGCGCCGGTGGGCTCGAGCCCGATCGACATGTGGCGGCGGAAGGTGTCCTTCGGGTATCGGCGACGGTAGATCACCTCGTACAACCGGCGCAGCTCGAGAACGGTGAATTCGTCGCCGATCAATCTCGCCGGGTCCACGGCCTGCGCGTACCTTCGCCGCAGGTCGTCGACGGCCATCTGAACGATGATGGCGTGGTCGAACGCGAGATCTGCTGTGTCGGTGACGGATATGAATATCGCCCCGCCGGGGACCGAGCGCGCCGACACCGCCGCGCTGTGTGCCATGGACAGCACCCAGCCGCGATCGTCGCGCTCGGGGTCGTCGAGCATCGCCAACTGGTGGAAGTGCACCCCGACCAGGCCGGCCTTGTCGCGGAGGGCGCGGTCGGCGGCGTCGGCGAGGCGCTCGCCCGGATGAAGAAATGTTCCGGGGAGTGCGTGGCCTCCGCGCGCATGCTCGACCACCAGTACCTTCACGGCGTCGTCGACGACGGTCAGGACTGCCACGTCGACGGCCACGGACGGGCGCGGGTAGTCGGTGAGTGCCTCGGCGTCTCGTTCGGGGGGCATGTCGACAATTGAATCAAATATGCGCTAATGTAGTTAGCGCAACATTGAGCAAAGGGGAGCCATGAGGCTGACGGCAGTGCAGAACGACCGGGCGGCAGGAGTTCTGGTCGCCACGGCGGCGGGCGACGCGCTCGGCGCAGGGTACGAATTCACCTACCCGCGACCCGACGTGCCCATCGAGATGATCGGCGGTGGACTCGGTCCCTTCGCGCCGGGAGAGTGGACCGACGATACCTCCATGGCGCTCGCCATCGCGGAGATCTCCGCGACCGGAACCCCCATCGAGCACGGCGACGGCCTCGACGCGATCGCCGCACAGTTCGTGCGCTGGTACGACACCCGGCCGAAGGACATCGGCAACCAGACCCGCACCGTACTGCAGGGCTGCTCACCGACCGCCGAGGCGATGCAGCGCAAGGCCCGCGGTCTCACCGGACGCACGGGCGGCAACGGCTCGCTCATGCGCACAGCGCCGGTGGGCATCGCCCACCTCGACGACAGCGCCGCGTGCCTCGCGGCAGCGCGGGAGATCAGCGCCCTGACCCACGCCGACCCGCGGGCGATCGAAGCCTGTCAGCTGTGGTCGTACGCGATCCGGCACGCCGTCCTGCACGGCACGTTCGACGGCGTCCGCCTGGCTCTCGGTGAATTGCCCGCGGAGCCCGCGACCTACTGGCGTGGCCTGCTCGACGAGGCCGAAACCGCGGAGACCGCGGCGGTCTTCCACAACAATGGTTGGGTGGTGCACGCGCTGCAGACCGCGTGGTGGGCGATCGCCCACGCCGACGCCTCCGGACCCGAACACCTGCAGCAGGCCCTCGAACTGGCGGTACGCGCCGGCGGCGACACCGACACCACCGCGGCCATCGCCGGGGGACTCCTCGGTGCGCGGTGGGGTGCCTCGGCGGTGCCCGCCCGCTGGCAGCAGATGCTGCACGGCTGGCCGGGCTACCGCGCGAGCGACCTCGTCGATCTTGCGCTTGCGACGGCCTCGGGCGGACGCGACGAAAGTTATTCCGGGGCTTGATCCTCGGGTTCGATCTGCTTCGTTTCCTCCCGGTCGGAGGCGCTACCCGGTACGTTCTGCTCGTCCCGCTCGGTCTCGACACGCTGTTCCATGTCGTCCACCAGCTTGGACAGCTCCTCACCGGTGAGATCGTCTTTGGGTTCGGTCGATCCCTCGTGCTCGGTCGATCCGTCGTGTTCGGTCATCGCGGGTATCCTTTCGTCGCCAGGACGAGCGATACCCGGCGGGAGGCTGTTCGAAACGATCGGGGTGCGCGGCCATGGAGAACGTCGTGCACCCAACCCGGATGCGAGGGAGATTGCCATGACCGTCACCGACGAGTTTCTCAACAACAACACGGGCTATGCAGAAGGCTTCTCCGGGCCGCTGCCGTTGCCGCCGAGCAAGCACATCGCCGTCGTGGCCTGCATGGACGCCCGGCTCGATGTCTACCGGGCCCTCGGTATCGAGGAAGGCCAGGCGCACGTCATCCGTAACGCCGGTGGTGCAGTCACCGACGACGTGATCCGCTCCCTCGCCATCAGCCAGCGGCTGCTGGGCACCCACGAGATCGTGCTGATCCACCACACCGACTGCGGAATGCTGACCTTCACCGACGACGAGTTCAAGCGGGCGATCCAGGACGAGATCGGCATCCGTCCACACTGGGCGCCCGAGGCGTTCCCGGACCCGGCCGAAGACGTACGCCAATCGTTGCGGCGCGTCGAGGCCAGCCCGTTCGTCACCAAGACCACGTCGCTACGAGGATTCGTATTCGACGTCGCGACAGGAAAACTCGACGAGGTGCTGCCCGGTTGATCGGTACGGCTCAGGAGCGTCCGTTGCCGGTGTTCTCGCCGGTGAATTGCGCGGCGAGCGCATCGGGCATCGGTTCGTGTCGCAGATACCCGCGGGCGAAGTCGGCGGTGCCCTGCGTGAGGGCGCGCAGGTCGATGGGGTAGCGGTTCAGTTCCAATTCGGGTACCTCCGCACGCAGCAGAGCGATACCCGGTTCGGGAGATTCGGTGCCCAGCACCCGCCCGCGCCGCGTCGACAGATCGCCCAGGACGGCGCCCAGATATTCCTCGGGCAGGGTGATGCGCACCGCCGCGACGGGCTCGAGCACCCGGATCGCGCTGTGGGAGGCGGCATCCCGTAACGCCAGGCCCGCTGCGGCCTGGAAGGCGGCGTCGGACGAATCGACCGAATGTGCTTTGCCGTCGACGAGGGTGACCTGTACATCGACCAGCGGATAGCCCGTCGACACTCCCTTGACGGCCTGCGCGTACACGCCCTTCTCCACCGACGGAATGAACTGGCGGGGTACCGCACCGCCGACGACACGCTCGGCGAACACGACACCGCTGCCCACGGGCAGCGGTTCGACCTCGACGTCGCACACCGCGTATTGGCCGTGCCCACCGGACTGCTTGACCAGCCGGCCGTGCCCCTTGGCGGGCGCCCCGAAGGTCTCGCGCATCGGAACCCGGTGCTCGACGGTGTCGACGTTGACGCCGTGCCGCGTCCGGAGACGATCCAGGACGAGTTCGGCGTGCGCCTCGCCGGTGCACCACAGCACCACCTGATTGGTATCCGGGTTCTGCTCGACGCGGACGGCGGGATCTTCGGCGGCGAGGCGGGACAGGGCCTGCGACAGCTTGTCGTCGTCGGTGCGGGTGTGCGCCTCGATGGCGATCGGCAGCAGCGGTGCGGGCATCGGCCAGGGGTCGAGGTGCACCGGATGATCCGGATCGGACAGTGTGTCGCCGGGTTGCGCGGTGGCGAGCTTGCTCACGCACACGAGATCGCCGGCCACGGCCTCGCCGACAGGTCGCTGCTGTTTGCCGAACGGGCCGGTGAGCGCGGGGACGCGTTCGCGGGTGTCGCGGTCGCCGCCGGTCAGCGCCACGGTCACGTCCGGTCGCAGAGTGCCGGCATAGATCCGTACGAGGCTGATGCGTCCGACATACGAGTCTCCGGTCACGCGTACCACTTGCGCGGCGAGCGGTGCGTCCGGATCGCAGGCAGGACCCGTTCCGCGGCGGTGGGTGGGATCGGGAAACCCGGTAGTGATCAGTTCGAGCAGTTCCACCGCTCCGACGCCGGCCTCGGTAGCGGGAACCGTGGGATGCAAAGTGCAGGAAAGTATTTCGCGGGTAAGCCCGTCCTGCAGCGACGCGGTGTCGAGTTGTTCGCCGGCGATGAACCGCTCCATGAGGGTGTCGTCCTGCCCGGAAATGGCTTCGACGAGACTCTCCCGCGCGGCATCGGAGACGGGGCACGGACCAGGTTCTCCGAAACTGCGGCCGGTGAGCAGACCCATCGACCCGACCGGGCGGTCGCCGTCGTAGACGGGGTAGAACAGTGCCCGCACGGTGTCGGGGCCGAGACCGAACGCGTCGTGGCACTCGGTGAGCATCTCGTCGTAGCTGTGGCGGGCGATGTCGAGTTTGGAGACGACGATGGCGCGGGGGAGGTTCTCGTCGTTGCATTCGCGCCACAGCGCCCTGGTGGCGGCGGTGATGGGGTCGGTGGCGGACACGACGAACACCGCGGCGTCGGCGGCGTGCAGGCCGGCACGTAACTCCGCATCGAAATCGGGGTGTCCCGGCGTGTCGATCAGGTTGATCTTGATGCCGTTCCATTCGAGCGGCAGCACCGCGAGCTGGACCGACCTGCGATGTTGCTGCTCGATCTCCTCGTAGTCGGAGACCGTGGTGCCGTCGACGACGCGGCCCGCCCGCCCGATCGCCCCGGACGCGAACGCGAGCGATTCGGCGAGAGTGGTCTTGCCGGAGGCGCTCGCCCCGACCAGCACGACGTTGCGGATCCGGTCGGGACTGTCGGCGGTGGGCGCCTGCCGGGTGCGTGCAGCGGTGCGATCGGGCATCGGCGTGCTCCTTGTGCGAGTTGGAGCACAGTCTAGGCGGGTTGCACGCTGTTCAACGGCCGAATGTCACGGCACCCGGAGCGGGGTCGAACAGCGAACCCCGGATGAGGAGTGCGATGGCACGGCTCGTCGCTCGATACTGCTCGGGAGTTGCGGTGGCCGCGTGGTCGCTCAATCCCTGGAAGATGGCGAAGATCGCGTCGGTTGTGCCATCGATGTCTGCGTCGGCGGTCAAGGTGCCTTCCCGGTGCGACTGCTCGATGATCCGGCGGATGACGGCCCGCAAGCCCATGTAGATCATGTCGCTGTCCTGGTCCAGATGCAGGTGCTCTGCACTCTCCACCCGGAGCGCGCGATCGAACGCGACCGCGTGGGGGTTGTCGCGAAGTAGTTGTCCGCCTTCGTCCAGTACGGCCAGGATCTGGTTCAGGACGCCTGGGGTGCGGTCGGCTGCGGCCGCCAGGCGGGGCAGGGATACGTCTGCGATCTCCGTGAAGGCCGCCTTGACGATCTCGGCCTTGTTCGGGAAGTAGTGGTAGAGGCTGCCACTGGTTATTCCGGCGAGGCGCGCGATCTCCCGGATGGTGGCCCGCGAGTAGCCGACCTCTGCAACACAGCGCATGGCAGACGCGAGTATGCGTCGACGCGTCTCTTCGCTCTTGGCGCCGACCGGCCGGCCGATCTGCGACGACGAGGACGACACGGCAGCTCCCCTCTCGACGACGGACGTCCACGCAGCATGTCACGCCCACGGCGCGCCTGCCCACGCCGTGGCAGCGGAATCGCTCGGCGTCTGCGCCCCGGGCCGGCAGGGGCGGCCAATATGACTGGCGCTCTGCGGAAGTCATTAGCTCTGCTTCGAGAATCACACTGTTGACAATGGAGAATGTGAGATGCAACATACTAAACCAATCACGTGATTGGTTTTCTTCGCACTACGAAGGCCCCGCACGAGCGCGCCGATTCGCGCCGGCCGTCGAGTCTCGCGCCGGGAGTCCGACGTCGCCGTTTGCTTCACACCTGCGTCACAGCGTTCGTTGCCAATGCAAAGGAGCACGGGTTCATGACCACAACACAACCCAGGACGAGCGAAGACCGCTCGAATCGGCCAGGAGACTGGGTGGACACCGCAGAGGGCCTCGCGGATATCGCCCCCGACCGATACAACATGACGATTCCTACCGACCGCTACGTCTCCCGCGAAATTCAGGAACGCGAGCGGGAAACGATCTGGATGAAAACGTGGCAGGTCGCAGGGCGTGTTTCCGAACTGCCCGAGATCGGCGACTGGAAGGTCTACCAGCTGTTCGACCAGTCCTACATCCTCGTCCGCGGCAAGGACAAGCGCATCCGTGGCTTCGTCAATGCCTGCCGGCACCGCGGAAATCCGCTGTGCACCGGACGAGGGAACTCCAAGCGTTTTCTGTGTCAATACCATCTGTGGTCCTACGACCTCGACGGAAAGCTCCGCGGGATCCTCCGGGAGAAGAACCTCGAGCCGATCGACAAAGGCGAGAACTCCCTGCTGGAGGTGTCGGCCGACACTTGCGCCGGCTTCGTCTTCATCAACCCCGACCCGAACGCCGCGCCGCTCGCCGAATACCTCGGGGCCGAAGTGCTCGAGATGCTCGAGCCGTACCGGCTCGACGAGATGATCACGGTGATGGACGTGCGCGAGGCGCTCGAATGCAACTGGAAGGTTGTGGTCGACGCCTTCTCCGAGGGCTATCACATCTCGGGCATCCACCCACAGTTGTTGCGCGCGATCACGATCGAATCGGAAAAGAGCAGATACCGGTTCCTGGGCCGACATTCGGTTGCCTGTTCACCGTTCGAAGTCGCGAACGTCGACAAGTACGGTCCCGAGGAGCAGGTGGACGGTATTCGCGAACTGCCCGAGACCTTTCCGTCCCTCCTGCGTACCCTGCCGAGATTCGAAGAATTGGTCGACGAGTACCGCGTCGAGGGCGAACCCCTGGTGTTCCCCGAGGGAGTCACCGCGCGAACCGTTCTTCAGCGGGCTACGCGAGAGGTCCTGACGGGGATCGGACTGGACGTGAGTGCTCTGACCGACGCCCAGATGAGTGACAACCACGGCTGGGTGCTGTTCCCCAACTTCTTCATGACCGTTCGTGCCGGTGAGGCCACGGTCATTCTGGCCCAACCCGATCCCGGGGGTGATCCCAATCGCTGTATCTGGCAGATCACGAGCGTCATGTGGCTACCCGACGAGATGAAAGACGTCCTCCGCGCCGAGCCCATCGAGGTCGAAGAGCCCGGTGAGTTCAAGTACTTCGAAGCCCTCCAGCAGGACTACGAGCAGATGCCCCGCCAGCAGCGCGGCCTCCGCAACAAGGCACTCGACCACTTGACCCTGGTCTCGGAGGAAGTGGTGGTGGCTCACTTCCATTCGGTCCTCGACCGGTATCTCGCCGAAAGCCCCGGAGTCTGAACAATCCCGCTTGCGCGCAAGAGTATCCAGCCCAAGGAGATGCACATGCAGTTGCAGGAAATCGCCGACGTCGCGGACGACTACACCGGTCGATCACGCACGGTGCTCGAGTACAGCCTTGTCATGAAGTCACTCGTGGACCGAGCCGAGCAGCACGGGTTCACGACCGGCAGCTGGTCGCCGCTCGCCGAACTGGTCGCTACCGACGAATTCGTCCGTGTCGGCAACTTCAAGGAGGTGATGAACTGGACCGAATACGTCGGCTTCCTCACGAACTGGGCTCCCTCCGCGCAGTGGGAGGGCTCGTTCAAACGCATTACAGAAACACCCGACGTGGTGATCTTGGAGCTCGAGGAGCGAAGCAGCGTCGGGGAGTTCTCCAACGTTGTCAATTCCGTGTCGATCTACGAATTCGACGACGCCGGAAAGATCACCCGCATCGACCTCTATCTCCAGATGGCACTGCCCGAGAACGCGATGCTGGGCAGTTACGAAGACGTCCAAATCTCGAAATGACACACCTGTCCCGCCGCGATGCTCAGCGCAGCGCGTCGAAAATTCGACCCGAACAAAGGAGTCCTGTGAATACCGAGGAACTACTCGCCCAGCACCGCCGGATGGCGGAGAGCTACCGGAACGCGTACCTGCGACAGGGTGTGCAGGACGGTGAGGAATACACCGACGAACACGGTCAGGAAGCGTGGAAGTTCGCAGAAGGCGCGATTTACACCTCGCCCTACTTCACGGGTGACGAGGTTATCGTCATGAGTGAGGCTCTGGCGGATACGGGCAAGGCCGCGACGATGGAGGCGAAGGCCTACTCGCTCACCTTCCCGGACTGGAAGCCGACGGACTTCAAATACTGGCCCGCCGCCAACGGGTTCGTCATGAAAACCCGCTGGCACGGCCACACCGTGGATGGAACCGGGATGGGTTTCTACTCCTACAGTTTCGTCGAGACCAACGATCGAGGCGAAATCACCCGTTGGGAAACCCACGTCAACGACGAGTACAGCGCCTTCCTGGAAGTGGCGATCGGCACCAGCGGCCCGTTCCACGGTAACGCCGAGTATCTCGAAGCGCTCGACCGCTGCCTCGAGAAGGCCGGCGTCACTATCTGAGATTCCGCCGATGGTGGCATCGGGGCCGATCGGTGCCACCACCCGGTTTCTCTCTTCCTATGTACGAAAGGACATCTCCAGCATGGAGTCCGTTGCGCTCAGCCCACTTTTCGGGACCGAATTCGAAGGCGTCGACAGCCTTGTGGACGAAGCGGTTGTCGCCCGGGTGACCGAAGCCCTGAAATGGCGGGGCGTCGTGCTGATCAGAGGGTTGCACCTCGACAACGAGGCGCAGATCGCCTTCAGCCGTTGCCTTGGTGAACTCGTGAAACCGCTACCGAACGAAGAAATCATGACGGTGTCACTCGACCCCGAAAAGACGGTGGCGGCAGAGTATCTGAAGGGAACCTTCAGCTGGCACATCGACGACACGACCAACATGGTTCCAGCGAAGGCGACCACACTCACCGCCAGAAAGATTGCCGAGGTGGGCGGCGGCACCGAGTTCGCCAGTACCTACGCAGCGTACGAGAACCTGCCGGAACACGAGAAGAAGCGGTACGAGGGACTGCGCGTGGTGCACAGCTTCGAAGCCGCGCAGCGGACCGTATATCCCGATCCCACGGATCAGCAGGTAGCCTTCTGGCGCACTCTGCCCAAGAACGAGTCGTCGCTGGTCTGGAAACGACGGGACGGCCGGCGCTCCCTGGTGATCGGTGCGACCGCCGATCACATCGTGGGGATGGATGCGGACGAGAGCCGGAAGCTTCTCGACGAGTTGCTTGCCTGGACAACCCAGGAGCAATTTTCCTACCTGCACCAATGGGAGGTGGGTGACCTGGTGATCTGGGACAATACCGGCATGCTCCACCGGGCGCAGCAGTACGACCCGAAGTCCGAGCGACTCATGCAGCGGACGACGATCGTCGGAGACGAGGCATGGGCATGAAAACCGCAGTCGTCACCGGGGGTGGTTCGGGAATCGGACGTGCGGTCGTGGAACGGTTACGCAAGGACGGCCATCAGGTTGCGGTGTTCGACATTGCGACCTCCGGCGGCGAACTCGAATACAACGTCGATGTGACCGACCGTGCGCGGGTCGACTCCGCTCTGGCCGAAGTACGTGAGCGGCTCGGTCCCGTCACAATTCTGGTGAACGGCGCGGGCGTCGAGGTGTACAAACGATTCCTCAATCTCACGTTCGACGCCTGGCAGCGCGCGATCGACGTCAACCTGCATGGTGTCTTCCACTGCACGCAGGCGGCGTTGCCCGACATGATCGAGGCCGGCTGGGGCCGGATCGTGAACATCTCCTCGTCGAGCACGCACTCGGGACAACCGTTCATGTCCGCTTACGTCGCTGCCAAGTCCGGTGTCAACGGCCTCACCAAATCCCTTGCCCTGGAGTATGGCCCGGAGGGGATCACGGTCAACGCCGTGCCGCCGGGATTCGTCGACACCCCGATGCTGCGCCGCGCCGAGGGCAAAGGTTTGCTCGGCGGGACCATCGACGAGCACATCCAGCGCACACCGGTCCGCAGGAGCGGTCGGCCGGAGGATATCGCGGCCGCGTGCTCGTTCCTCATCTCGGAGGAAGCCGGTTACATCACCGGCCAGATTCTCGGGGTGAACGGTGGCCGCAACACTTGAGCCCGATTTTCCGTCGCGATGGTGAAGTGCGGCGATCATGCGAGTTGCACCCCTTCGGCCGTCACAGGCCCCCGATGAAGGAACGATTCTTGAAACTACACAAACCGTTTGTCGTGTTCGCGGCGGTCGCCGTGCTCGCCACCGGATGCGGTGGTCGAGGCGCCACCACAGAAACGGACTCCGGGCCGGGTCGGTCCGACTCCGTGACTGCTGCAGATTTCGGTGATCTGACCGGGGTTTGTCAGCCCGGGGATGCCTCGTCCGCATCGGCACAGGGGGTGGCCGCCGACGCCATCAACGTCGGGGTGTTCTCCGATATCGGGTTTACCAAGAACTCGGAATTCATCGATGCAGCAAAGGTGTTCACGTCCTGGTGCAACGACGCCGGAGGAATCGACGGCCGCGAGCTCGTCGCCGTGACACGCGACGCGAAACTGATGGAACCCCGTCAGCGGATGATCGAGGCCTGCCGCGAAGACTTCGCTCTCGTGGGAGGCGGCACCGGTCTCGATGCGCTCGGTGTCGAGGAGAGACTCGAGTGCATGCTGCCGAGCTTCCCCGCCCAGACGGTGCAGGAGAAGGCCGCGGGTGCGGATCTGGAGATCAGCGCCTCGCCGGCAAAGATCCCCGGGTACGACAACTACGTGGGGTTCCGTACCTGGGCGGTCGACGAGGCGTATCCGGATTCCAAGAATGCCGTCGGCATGATCAACGGTGACTCCGGGGTCACCAGAACGATCGGGGCGATGAACCGCGAGACGCTCGAGGACCTGGGGGCGACCGTCATCTACGACGAGCTCTACCCGGCCATGGGGGTGGCGGACTGGACGCCGTACGCCCAGGCCATCAAGAGCAAAGGTGTCCGGGGGCTCATCTTCATGGGTACGTGGCAACAACTCGCGAAGCTCGAAGAGTCGCTGACCAATATGGATTACAAGCTCGACTGGATCGACGCCAACAACAACGCGTACAACGAGCAGTTCATCGCGCTGTTGGGCAAGTCTGCGGATTTCCAGAACAACGTCGTCGATCTCAGCGGTGTCGCTCCGCTCGGGAGCGACGAGGCCGCCGTGGCGCAACTACGCGAGCTGTACGCACAGTACGCACCAGATGCGCAGATCACCCTTCCCGCGATGCGGGCGTGGTCGTCATGGTTGCTGTTTGCGAAGGCGGCGTCGGCCTGCGGCGACGCGCTGACACGCCGGTGCGTGTACGACACGGCTGCGCAGGAGACCGCGTGGACCGGGGGCGGCCTGCACGTGGCGTCGAACCTGGCGCAACCGCTGCCTCCGCAGCCGTGCTTCAACATCGAGCGAGCGACATCGGACGGGTGGATGCCCGCAGACTTCGGTGCCGACGACGGGCTCTACCGGTGTGACATTCCTGCGCGCAAATTCGACGGCGACTACGGCACGCCGATGACGCTCGCCGATGTGGGGAAGAACATCGACGAACTCGAATGACGAGCCTCGGCCCCGGGATCGGATGGAAGCCATCCGATCCCGAGACCGGGGTCAGTACACGTCGCGCACGTACCGCTTCTCGCGCTTGAGGGTGGTGACGTACTCGGCAGCCTGCTCGCTGCTCATCCCGCCGTGCTCGGCAACGATCTCGTGCAGTGCCGTGTCGACGTCCTTCGCCATCCGCAATGCGTCGCCGCAGATGTAGAAGTGGCCACCCTCCTCGAGCCACGCGAACAACTCCGCACCGTGTTCCCGCATGCGGGTCTGGACGTAGATCTTCTCGGCCTGGTCACGGGAGAACGCCAGGTCGAGACGGGTGAGCACACCCGCATCGACGAACTCGGTGAGTTCGTCCTCGTACACGAAGTCGGTGCTGCGCTTCTGGTCGCCGAAGAACAGCCAGTTCTTTCCGGTCGCGCCGCGCGCCCGGCGTTCCTGCAGGAACCCGCGGAACGGGGCGATGCCGGTGCCCGGACCGACCATGATCATCGGTGCGGTGTCGTCGGCGGGGACGCGGAAGGACTTGTTCTTCGACACGAAGATGCCGACCGTGCCGTCGCCGCAGCGATCGGCGAGGAAGGTAGAGCACACGCCGCGGCGTTCCCGCTCGTCCGTGCCGTACCGCACCGAGGCGACCGTCAGGTGCACCGACCCGTCGGCCGCGTTCGGGCTCGACGAGATCGAATACGCCCGGTGCTGCAGCGGTTTGAGCAGCCCGACGAACTCCTCGGCGCTCAGCTCCGGTGTCGGCTCGAGCGACAGCACGTCGAGGATGTCGCGGCCCCACAGCCACTCGTCGAGCGCCGCCTTGTCGCCGTGTCGCAGGACATACGTCAATTCGTCGTTGCCCGTTCGCTTTTCGACCTCTTCGAGCAGGTCGACGGACGGTGCCGTGATCTCGAACCGGTAGGTCAGCAGATTCGCGAGCGTATCGTCGTGGCCGTCCGGAACGACCCCGCCGTCGAGGCAGAGCCGATCGAGCAGCGCCTGCACCAGCGCGGTGTCGTTGACGGGGACGACGTTGAGTGCGTCGCCCGCCTCGTACTCGAGCCCGGAGCCGGCGAGCGCGAATTCGTAGTGCCGGATCTCCTTGCCGGAACCGTCACCCGACAGCAACCGGTTGGTGGTCAGCGTCGCCGGATACGGGTTCTTGCGGGTCCACTGCGACTTCGCGCGCGCCGGCGCCGGCGCGACCGGGGC
>NZ_JAUZMZ010000070.1:0-24008 GCF_036327435.1 Rhodococcus chondri
GGGGTGCACTCCTTCGGCAGTGGGGTGTTCTTGCGGAGATATTCGGTCGGGCGCTCATTCTCGTAGAGGGGGCCGGTGATCTCACTCCGGAAGAAGCCGGGAGCCACCGTGTTCACGCGAATCGAGTGGCGAGCCCACTGCACTGCGAGTTCGGCGGTCAGGCCGGACAATCCGAGCTTGCTCGCCGCATAGGAGGCCTGGGGGATTCCTGGGATACCGACCCGGCCACTGATCGACGACACGTTGACGATCGCGCCTCGGCCCACAGCGCGCATGTGCGGGAAGGCATCCTGCGCGAGGCGGAACGGCGCGAGCAGGTTGAGATCCATGGTCCGGCGCATCGCGTCGAGCGGTTCGGACTCGGCCCGTTCCTCCGTGAACATGCTGCCCGCCGCATTGACGAGAATTTCCGGCGGACCGAGAGCCTCGGCGACGGCCGGTACGACGTCGCCGACCCTGTCGAGATCCGACAGGTCGCAGGTCACCGCGAGACCGCCGATCCGCTCCGCGAGTTCTTCCAGACGGTCTTTCCTGCGGGCCACCACGGCGACCCGGGCGCCCAGCGATGCGAGCGTTTCGGCGACCGAAGCGCCGAGACCCGACGACGCGCCGGTCACAATCGCGACCCGGTCTTCGAGGCCGAACATCCGTGCGGCGATATCGCGGTTCAGCGCCACAAGGTCTCCTTAAGTTCGTAGGTGCGACGAATTCTTGCACTGACGGACACAGGCGAGTGCCGTTGCTCAGATCGACCCCGAGCGACGATGCGCCTCGACGAGTTCGGGCAACCCGGCGCGCTGGATCTTGCCCATGGCGTTGACGGGCAGAGCGTCGACCCGGGTCCAGATTTCGGGGATCTTGTACGCTGAGAGCTCGCGTCGGCAGAGCTCGGTGAGGGACGTGAAATCCGGCTGAGAGAACGGGCTTTCGACCACAGCGGCCACCCGCTGCCCGAGCCGCTCGTCGGGTACCGCATACACGGCGACCTTCGTGACATGCGGGTGAGTGGCGATGACCCGCTCGACCTCGAGGGGATAAACGTTCGCCCCTCCCCGGATGATGACGAGCTTCTTGCGGTCCAGCACGGTCAACCATCCGTCCTCGTCGACGGTCCCGATGTCGCCGGTAGGGAACGGGCCCGGCTCCGGTGGGCGGATCTCGCCGCGCTCCAGGAATCCGACCATCGGTGTCCACGCCCCCGCCCACGGTCCGGTGGTGGCGCCGGACAATCGCAGTTCGCCGAGTTCGCCTGCCGGAAGGCGGTGACCTGCGTCGTCGTACGCGGCGACGTCGTAGTGAGGCAGCATCCGTCCGCTGGTGCCCGGCTGCCACTCGCTTCCAGGCGGGTCGATCGACACGACGGTGGGAGCCTCGGTCAGGCCGTAGGTGACGCGCGGGACGAGCCCGTGTGCGTCGGCGAATGCCCGGCGCAACGCGTCGGGGGTGTCGCTTCCTCCGCTCCACACTTCCTCGACGGTGCCGAGGTCGAGGTCCGGACGTGTGGCGAGGTCGTGGAGCTGGGCCGGAGCACCGTTCCACACGGTGACGCGCCGCGTTGTGATCCACTCGGCGACACCCTCGAGATTCCGCCGGTTCATCACGACCGCGCATCCGCCTGCCTGCGCGGTGAGCAGGGTGGACAGCACCATGAGATTGAGGATCGTCAGGGGGAAACTGTCGCCCTTACGCAATTCTGGTCCCCAACCCCGGGTGGCGACGAGAACCGCGCCCGGTAGGAGAAGATTGCGCTGACTGTGCACGACCGCCTTGGGATGTCCCGAAGTGCCACTGGTGAAGGCGATTCCGGCAGGGGCGTCGAGGTCGAGCTCGAGGGCGGGGGCCCGGTCGCTGTGCGTCAGGAGTTCCGTCCACCGATCGGAGTCCACGCGATCGGCGACGCGCAGTTTGCAGTGTTCGCCGGCGAGTGTCACCGCTGGGTCGCAGATGTCGTGCAGATTCTGCTGCTCGGCTTCGGAGAGGGCTTCGCCGATTCCGGCCCACACGGCTCCGATGCGCTGCGCGCCGTGGAAGGCCGCAACGATGTCCAGGTCGTTGGGCAGGCATGCGGCCACGCGGTGACCGGGGCGCACACCGAGCGACCACAGGGCGCCGGCGGCCCGCCGCGCCTGCTCGTCCAGTTCGGCATACGACCAGATGCCCGAGACGGCCTCGAGTGCGGGTGAATCGGGGCGCGACGCCAATGCGACATCGAGGATCTTGTCGATCGTTCCCGGCACAGTGTTCATTTTCTCCACCACCCAGTCATACCACTATCCTTGTAAGGATTCATCTGATAGTTTTGCGCCCGTCCCGGGCTGACGAGATCCAGCCGGGAAATCCGACCCGATGCAGCACAGTGAGGTTCTGTCGATGAATCACCCAGGTCCACTGTCCGGAGTGCGTGTCGTCGACCTGACGGCGATGGTGATGGGTCCGTACTGCACCCAGATCATGGCCGACATGGGAGCGGATGTCGTCAAGATCGAGCCACCCGCCGGCGACAACACCCGCTACATTTCGGTCGGGCCCGAACCGGGAATGGGCGGTGTCTTCGTCAACGTCAACCGTGGCAAACGCAGCGTCGTCCTGGATCTGAGATCCGACGAGGGCCGAGCGACACTGCGCGAGCTGATCGTCGATGCCGACGTGTTCATCCATTCGATGCGTGCGACGGCAATCGCCGATCTCGGCTTCGGATACGACGAAGTCGCGGCCCTCAACCCGTCGATCGTCTACACCAACTGCTACGGCTACGGTCGCGGTGGTCCCGACTCGAACCTCACCGCCTACGACGACACCATCCAGGCCGAATGCGGTCTGCCGTCCGCACAGGAACAACTGACCGGCGAGGCGGGCTACGTCGGCACCATCATCGCCGACAAGGTCGCCGGGATGACCGCGCTCTACGCGACCATGATGGCGCTGTTCCACCGCGAGCGGACGGGCGAGGGGCAGGAAGTCGAGGTCGCCATGTTCGAAACCATGGCGGCATTCATGCTCGTCGAACACGCCAACGGCGCGATGTTCACGCCTCCGCTCGGACCCGCGGTGTATCCGCGTGTGGTGGCGCCCAATCGGAAGCCGTACCGCACCGAGGACGGGCAGATCTCGGCGCTCGTCTACAACGACAAACAGTGGGCGGCATTTGTCGACGCCGTGAAACCGGCTTGGGCCGGCGAACATTTCGCGACTCTCGAACAGCGGGCGCGCCGAATCGACGAGGTCTACCAACTGCTCGGCGATACGTTCCGGGAACGGACGACGCAGGAATGGCTCGATCTGCTGCGCTCACGCGATATCCCCGCGGCTCCCGTCCGCACCCTCGACGAACTGTTCGACAACCCGCATCTCGAGGAAGTCGGGTTCTTCGAGAAGGTCGACTCACCGTACGGAGCGGTGCGTTACCCGGGCCCCCCGACGTGGTTCTCGCGCACTCCCGGCCACATCTCCGGGCCCGCGCCCAGGCTGGGTGCACACACCGACGAAATAGTCGACGCACTTCGCGTCGCCGCGGAGCCGTGCTCCCGTCAGCCCCACCTGGACGACGCATGAGTATTCACAGCGCCAACGGCGCCGCCGCGATAACCGGGGCCGTCGATCTCCGCGAATTCCTGCGCGCCGGCGACCGGATCGTGATCGGCCAGGCATGTGGCGAACCGTCGACACTGATCGAAGCGCTGATCGCACGGGGCCGCGACGTCGGCGGATTGTCGGCCTTCGTCGCGACGAGTTTCTCGGGGATCTTCACCCCGGAGACGGCCGAAAGCTTCTCGCTGGCGAGCATGGGTGCGATCGGTGCCTTGCGGTCGATGACGAAGGCGCACCGCCTTTCCGTGATCCCGTGCCACGTCAGTCAGGTCGGTCCCATGATCGAGGCGGGGGTCATCGGATGCGACGTCGCCTTCGTGCAGGTCGCTCCTGCCGATGCCGACGGCAACCACAGTTTCGGTCTCACAAGCGATTACGTGCAGGCCGCGGTCGCGAAGGCCCGCGTCGTCGTCGCCGAGGTGAACGATCAGGTGCCGTTCACGTACGGAGAACTGCTTCCGGCCTCGAAAATCGATTACGCCGTGCACGTCTCACGACCACCCGTCGAGGTGCCGCCCGGGCGGATCGGTGAGATCGACGAAGCCATTGCCCGCCACGCCGCCGAGTACATCGAGGACGGGTCGGTCCTCCAGATGGGGATCGGTGCCGTCCCGGACGCAATTCTCCGTCTGCTGTCCGACCGCAAGGATCTCGGCGTGCATTCGGGAATGCTCGGGGACGGCCTCGTCGATCTCGTCGAAGCGGGCGCAGTCACCAACGCGCGCAAGCAGATCGACAGGGGAGTGTCGATCACCGGTGCTCTGATCGGCACGCGGCGTCTCTACGATTTCGCGCACCGCAATCGGCAGATTCGCATGCGCACAACCTCCTACACTCATGACGCGGCAGTGCTCGCCCAGCTGGAGAAACTGGTCACCGTCAACTCGGCGATGGAGGTCGACCTCACCGGTCAGGTGAACGCCGAGCAGACCGGATCCGCCTACCTCGGGGGAACAGGCGGTCAGGTGGACTTCGTCCGTGCCGGTGCGCGTTCCCGGGGCGGGCACGCCATCATGGCGCTCCCCGCCACCGCCAAGGGCGGCACGATCAGCCGGATCACCGCCCGACTGTCCGGACCGGTGACCACGGCGCGCAACGATGTCGACGTGGTCGTCACCGAGTTCGGTGCGGCCGAGCTCCGGGGCCGGAGCCTCGCCGAACGCACCCGACGCCTGATAGCCATCGCCCACCCCGATTTCCGGGAAGACCTGTCACGCGAGGCCCACACGATTGCGCAGCGAGGTTTCTGATGAGCGACGCCGTACTGTTCGACGCGCGGGACGACGGCATCGCCGTCCTCACTCTCAACCGGCCGGAAACCCGGAACTGCCTTACCGAAGAGGTGCGGCAAGGCCTGTTCGCGGCCTGGGAACGCTTCGAGACAGATCCCGCGTTGCGCGTCGCCATCCTCACCGGATCGGGAGAGAAGGCGTTCTGTGCCGGCGGCGATCTCAAGGAGATGGTGGAAACGGGCATGCGAGTTCCGCCCCGCGACCTGATTCCGGTGCCCTACGACAACATCGAACTGACCAAACCGACCATCGCGGCCGTCAACGGCGCCGCGTTCGCCGGCGGCTGGTTGATCGCCCAGAGCTGCGACCTGTGCGTTGCCAGTACGACCGCGACGTTCGCGGTCACCGAGGTGAAGGTGGGCAGGAGTTCGCCGTGGGCGTCGCCCCTGATCCACATGATTCCGCAGCGGATCATGATGGAAATCCTGCTGACCGGTAAACCCATCAGTGCGACCCGGGCGTACGAGATCGGCCTGGTCAACAGGCTGGCCGAACCCGCGGATCTCCTCGGCGCCGCGCTCGGACTGGCCCGCGACATTCTTGCGGGTGCCCCCCTGTCGGTGAAGGCTGCCCGCGACACGGTGATGCTCTCGACCGAGATGGGACGCTCCGCGGCGCTGCAGGCCGCCCGGCACGCGTCCGAGCACTGCTACCACAGCGAGGACGCGCAGGAAGGTCCCCGCGCCTTCGCCGAGAAGCGGGCTCCTCGGTGGCTCGAGGTGTGAGAGCTCCCGGGTGCCGCCGCGGACCCCGATAGAACGACGACACCCGAGCCGGGAGCAGAACTCCGGCTCGGGTGTCGTGTGCTGTGGGTCGGCTACCGCATGCGGCGGCGACGGAAGATGTCGCGCACCAGGATCAGCACGAGCGCGGCGGCGAAACCGATCAGGAACAGGTTCTCGACGTTGCCGCTGTGGTTGCCGATCAGCATCAGCAGCAGGAAGACGGCGAAGAACCAGCCTGCCGCACGGAATAGCCGCGGGGCTTCCCCGCTCCACCCCCACTCGGCCGACGGCACTTCTGCTGCCGTGTCGAAGTGAGTGGACTGCAACTCGGTACCGGCCACCGTTTCCTCCTGCTTCCCAGATGGTCCTCTTGCCGCATATCGTGACATACGACCGACCGTCGTACGAAGTGGGGCCCGAGTTTCACCACCGCTTCAGGTAGCGCTCAGGTGAGTCGGGAACAATGATCCTGTGGCCGACACAGAACCCTCTCCGCGTACACGTGTGCTGCTGCTCGGCAGCACCGGCTCCATCGGTACCCAGGCACTCGAGGTGATCGCCGCGAACGCCGGCCGCTTCGAAGTCGTCGGCCTCGCCGCGGGCGGCGGCAACATCGACCTGCTCGCCGACCAGATCCGCGCGACCGGCGCCACCGAGATCGCGGTCGCCGATCCGGCCGCCGCTACCCGGCTCGGCGTGCCGGTCCGCAGCGGTCCCGGCGCCGTCACCGATCTGGTTCGCGAAGCCGAAGCGGATGTCGTGCTCAATGCGCTCGTCGGCTCGCTCGGCCTCGAACCCACACTCGCTGCCCTCGCAACCGGCGCCCGGCTCGCGCTCGCCAACAAGGAATCGCTCGTCGCGGGCGGTGCCCTCGTCACCGCCGCCGCCGAGCCCGGGCAGATCGTGCCCGTCGACTCGGAGCACTCGGCGCTCGCGCAGTGCCTGCGCGGCGGCAGCGGCGACGAGGTCGCGAGGCTCGTGCTCACCGCTTCCGGCGGCCCGTTCCGCGGCTGGGCTGCCGAGGAACTCGAATCGGTGACCCCCGACCAGGCGGGTGCCCACCCCACGTGGTCGATGGGCCCGATGAACACGCTCAACTCGGCGACCCTCGTCAACAAGGGCCTCGAGCTCATCGAGGCGAACCTGTTGTTCGGGATCGGGTACGACCGGATCGACGTCACAGTGCATCCCCAGTCCATCGTGCATTCGATGGTGACCTTCACCGACGGGTCGACCCTGGCGCAGGCGTCGCCGCCGTCGATGAAGCTTCCGATCGCGCTCGCCCTGGGCTGGCCGGACCGGGTGCCCGACGCGGCCCCCGCCCTCGACTTCTCGACCGCGTCGACGTGGGAATTCGAACCTCTCGACAACGACGTGTTCCCCGCAATCGAGCTCGCACGTGCGGCCGGGAGTGGCGGCGGATGCCTGACGGCCGTCTACAACGCGGCCAACGAAATCGCCGCCGAGGCGTTCCTGTCGGGTGACCTGTCGTTCCCCCGCATCGTCCGTACCGCGAGGCCGTCCTGGGCGAGGCGGACGGATGGACCGCTGCACCCGCTACCGTGGACGATGTTCTCGCCGCCGACAGCTGGGCCCGCAACCGGGCCCGCACACTCGTGAAGTAGGAGGCTCGGCCACAGATGATGTTCGTACTGGGCGTTGTGATCTTTGCCCTCGGCATCGCCATCTCCATCGCGCTGCACGAGGCCGGTCACATGTGGACGGCCCAGAAGCTCGGGATGAAGGTCCGGCGCTACTACATCGGCTTCGGTCCGCGGGTGTTCTCGTTCCGTCGCGGCGAGACCGAGTACGGGCTCAAGGCGATCCCGGCCGGCGGATTCTGCGACATCGCCGGGATGACGGCGCTCGACGAGCTCGAGCCCGACGAGCACGACCGCGCGATGTACAAGCAGAAGACGTGGAAGCGTCTGGTTGTGATGTCCGGCGGAATCGGGATGAACTTCCTGCTCGGCATCGTGCTCGTCTACGGCCTCGCAGTGAGTGCCGGACTGCCCAACACCGACAACCGTGCGGTGGTCGGCAGCGTCGGATGCGTCGCGCCGTCGCAGGCCGGACCCCCCGACTACACTCCCGCCGACTGCTCGGGGATCGGCCCGGCCGAAGCCGCGGGGATCGTGCCGGGCGACGTGATCGTCGCGGTCGACGGTGAATCGGTCGAGACATTCGGCGACCTCGTACGGGCAACACAGCCGCTGACAGGCACGGCCGAATTCACGGTTCAGCGCGGCGACGAGACGCTGACCCTGCCCGTCACCGTCGAACCCGTGCAGCGCTGGGTGTACGAGAGCACCCGCCCCGACGCCGAACCGGTGTCGCGAAATGTCGGAGCCATCGGCGTGGGTGGCGAGCCGTCGGTCACCGAGCACACTGCGCTGTCCGCGGTGCCGGCAACCTTCGACTTCACCGGTTACCTCGTCGCCCGCACCGCGGAGGCCCTCGTGAGCCTGCCGAGCAAGGTCGCGGACCTGTGGACCGCCGTGACCGGAGGCGAACGCTCGATCGACACCCCGGTCAGTGTGGTGGGTGCGAGTGTCATCGGAGGCCAGTTCGCCGAGCGCGGTATCTGGGAGTCGTTCGTGCTGCTCCTGGCGCAGTTGAACTTCTTCCTCGGCGCATTCAACCTCGTGCCGTTGCTGCCGCTCGACGGCGGGCACATGGCCGTCGCGATCTACGAACGCATACGGAACTGGGTGCGAGGCCTGCGCGGTCAGCCCGCCGGCGCACCCGTCGACTACATGAAGCTGTTGCCTTTGACCTACGTCGCAGTGGTCATCGGCGGCGCCTTCATGGTGCTCACACTCACTGCGGACATCGTCAACCCCATCCAGCTGTTCTGACCGTCGCCGGTAGAATCGCCGGGTAGCTACGAAAGAAGGCGAACTGTGACCAGCCCCGTCGGATTGGGCATGCCCGAAGTCCCCACGGTCCTCGCGCCCCGGCGCAAGACCCGACAGCTCATGGTCGGCGGTGTCGGTGTCGGCAGCGACCATCCCGTGTCGGTGCAGTCGATGTGCACCACCAAGACGCACGACATCAACGCGACGCTCCAGCAGATCGCCGAACTGACCGCCGCCGGATGCGACATCGTCCGGGTCGCGTGCCCCCGGCAGGAGGACGCCGACGCGCTCGCGACGATCGCGAAGAAGAGCCAGATACCGGTCATCGCCGACATCCACTTCCAGCCGCGCTACATCTTCGCCGCGATCGACGCCGGTTGCGCGGCCGTGCGGGTGAACCCCGGCAACATCAAGGAGTTCGACGGCCGCGTCCAAGAGGTCGCGAAGGCCGCGGGCGATGCCGGTATCCCGATCCGTATCGGCGTCAACGCCGGTTCGCTCGACCCGCGGATCCTGCACAAGTACGGGAAGGCCACCCCCGAGGCCCTCGTCGAGTCGGCGTTGTGGGAGGCCGGCCTGTTCGAGGAGCACGGCTTCGGCGACATCAAGATCTCCGTCAAGCACAACGACCCGGTCGTCATGGTCGAGGCCTATCGGCAGCTCGCCGCGAAGTCCGACTACCCGTTGCATCTGGGCGTGACGGAGGCCGGTCCCGCATTTCAGGGGACGATCAAATCCGCCGTCGCGTTCGGGGCGCTGCTGTCCGAGGGCATCGGCGACACCATTCGGGTGTCCCTGTCGGCGCCGCCCGCCGAAGAGATCAAGGTCGGCACGCAGATCCTGCAGTCGCTGAACCTGCGCCCCCGCAAGCTCGAGATCGTCTCGTGCCCGTCGTGCGGCCGCGCGCAGGTCGACGTGTACACCCTCGCCGACGAGGTCACCGCCGGTCTCGAGGGTATGGAGGTCCCACTGCGCGTCGCCGTGATGGGGTGCGTCGTCAACGGCCCCGGTGAGGCGCGCGAAGCGGACCTGGGGGTTGCGTCGGGCAACGGCAAGGGACAGATCTTCGTCAACGGCAAAGTCATCAAGACGGTCCCCGAGGCTCAGATCGTCGAAACTCTCATCGAAGAGGCAATGCGCATCGCCGAGGAGATGGAAGGCAACTCCGACTCCGGCGACGCAGCATCCGGCAGTCCGGTCGTATCGGTCGGCTGATCCCCGTGGGGCGCGCGCGATCCGATCGGCGGTACGGCAGTGAGGAACCGGTGCCCGGTTTCCATGCGACGGTGACGCGTGGCACTCTGATGTCCTATCGGCATTTCGACGGGTGGTGAGCGTGTGCTCAAGCTTCTGGGAGTCCGGTCGCTGGGCGACCGCGACTCCGCGGCGGTATTGCGGGCGCTCGCCCGGGATCCGGTGGCGGCATGCATGGTTGCGGGTCGCGTCGAGGAGTTCGGACTCGATCACCGCCGGGTCGGTGGAGACATGTGGAGCCGCGGCGGACCCGAACAGTCGCTGTGCTTCTCCGGCGCCAACCTGATCCCGCTCCTCGGAAACCCCGACGACATCCGGGCATTCGCCGAGCGCGCGGTCCGAGGGCCACGGCTGTGTTCATCGGTGGTGGGCAGGGCCGAATACGCACTGCCCATGTGGGAGGTGCTCGAGCCCACCTGGGGACCGCCACGGGAGGTCCGCGCCGAGCAACCGTTGCTGGTTCTCGATCGTGAACCGCTCGTCGAACCCGATCGGCAGGTGCGGCGCGTCAGACCGGAAGAACTCGACGCCTATCTACCCGCCGCGATCTCGATGTTCATCGAAGAGGTGGGGATCGATCCCCGCTCCGGAGACGGGGGAGCGAGCTACCGCCGCCGGGTGGCAAGTCTCATCACCGCCGGCCGGGCGTGGGCGCGGTTCGAACACGGTGAGGTCGTGTTCAAGGCCGAGGTCGGATCGCAGTCGTCGACGGTCGGGCAGATCCAGGGAGTGTGGGTGGACCCGGCGCGGCGCGGTGGAGGATTGGGCACCGCCGGGACTGCCGCGGTCGGCGTCGCTGTCGCGGCGTCCGGGCGTCTGCCGAGTCTGTATGTCAACAGCTTCAACGTGCATGCCCGTGCCGCCTACGCCCGGGTCGGCTTTCGACAGGTCGCGACATTCTCGACGGTGCTCCTCGACTGATTTCGGCGGTTGTCCCCCTACGATGGCGATCGATGAGACCTCGATCCGCTCCACCGGCACCATCGTGCCGCCGCATGTCCCGCGTTGTCGCCGTTACCGCGGTGGTCGCCGCGCTGATCGGTGTCGTTGTCGCGTGCACGCCGAAGGCCGCCGGGCCGGAGCCCGCCGCGCAACTGTTTCTCAGTGAGTTCGCGGCGCAGAACTTCGCCGGTGCCGCTGCGCACTCCGACCGGCCGGACGACGCCGCGGCGGCGATGAGCGAGATGTGGGACGGCCTGCAGGCCGAGTCGCTGACGGCGACCACGACGGGTGCGCGTGTCGATGGTGATTCCGCGGCCGTGGGTTACCACTACGAATGGCTTCTGCCGAAGGGCCGGATCTGGCAGTACGACGGAGAACTGCAGATGGGTCGGAGCGGCGACACCTGGGTGGTCCGCTGGAACAAAGCCGACCTGCATCCGCAACTCGGCGCCCGGCAGACCGTTCAGCTACGCAGCAACCCGGCTCCCCGCGCCCGCGTCAACGAGCATGCCGGCAGTGATGTCCTCGTACCCGGTGTCGTCTACGGGATTTCGTTCGACGCATCGAAGAGCAGAGACGTCGCGTCGGCCGCTCGGTCGCTGTCTGCGGCACTGTCGCAGTTCGACAAGTCGCTCACCGCACAGTCGATCGCCGAGTCGGTCACCGCGGCCGACGGTGCCCGCGCGGTGATGCGGCTGCGGGAAGAGGACTACGAGCGGGTCGCCGGAGTGCTTTCCGGGATTGCGGGTGTGGCGGTCACCGAGCAGGCCGACCTCGTCGCAACCGACCGCTCGTTCGCCCCTGATCTGGTCGGCCAGGTGAAGAAGACGGTGATCGACGAGGTCGACGGGACCGCGGGCTGGAGCGTCGTGGTCGTCAACCAGTACGGGGTCGACACCGGAGTACTCACCGAGACGCCACCGCAGCCGGTGCCGTCGTTCTCGATCAGCCTGGATCGTCCCATCCAGGTCGCGGCGCAGGCCGCCGTCGACGCTCGTACCGAGCAGGCCATGACGGTCGTCATCGAGGCCTCGACCGGCGCAGTGCTCGCAGTCGCTCAGAACAAGGAAGCCGACCGCGACGGCCCGGTTGCGTTGGCAGGGCAGTACCCTCCCGGATCTACCTTCAAGATCATCACTTCCGGCGCGGCGATCTCCTCCGGCCTCGCGACCCCGGAGAGCATGGTCCCGTGCCCGGGGCGGATCACCATCGGCGAGCGCAGTGTCCCCAACTACAACGAATTCGCCCTCGGGACGGTGTCGATGGCCACCGCCTTCGCGCGGTCGTGTAACACCTCGTTCGCCAAGCTCGCGTCCGAGATGGCACCGGACGCACTGACGGTCGCTGCGAAACAGTTCGGCGTCGGTCTCGACTACGAGGTGGTGGGCATGCCCACGTTCACCGGCTCGGTGCCCCCCGCAGAAGACCTCGTAGAGCGGACCGAAGACGGATTCGGGCAGGGCAAGGTGGTGGTGAGCCCGTTCGGGATGGCACTGGCCGCGGCGACCGTCGCGAACGGCGCCACCCCGGTTCCGTACCTGATCCGAGGCCGCGACACGATCACCGACGAGGCACCCCCGCCGATCGAATCCGGCATGGTCGAAGGTCTCCGGGACATGATGCGCCTGGTCATCACGAGCGGCACCGCCGATCGTATCCGCGACCAGGGTGACGTCTACGGGAAGACCGGCGAGGCCGAAGTCGAGGGTGGGTCGCACTCGTGGTTCGTCGGTTATCGCGGCGACCTCGCCTTCGCCACGCTCGTGGTGCGGGGCGGCAGCTCGGACAACGCCGTGGCTGTCACCCGCGACATGTTCGCGGCGCTGCCCGCCGAATACCGATCCGAAGGCGCGTGACGCCCGCTATTTCCCGAGATGCTCGGGATCGATTTTCGGCACCTCGCGGCCCGCGCGCTTGGCGGCGAGCCACGTCACGAACCACAGCGCGGCGCCGATCGCGAGCAGATATCCGGCGATCCGGTACTGCACAGCCGGACGCTCGACGAACGGCGACACCAGATACAGGCAACTGAGCGCGCCGAGCACCGGAAGAATCGTCGGAGTCCGGAAGTGTTTGTGCTCGACCGGGTCCCGGCGTAGCACCAGCACCGCGACGTTGACGACGGCGAACACACCGAGCAGCAACAGCGCTGTCGTGCCGCCGAGTTCGGGGATCTCACCGACGAAGGTGATCAGCCCGATCGCGAGCAGCGTGGTGAAGGCGATCGCCACGTACGGGGTGCGCCGGGTGCGATGCACGCGCCCCAACGTTGCGGGCACCACACCCTCGCTCGAGATTCCGTAGAGCAGACGACTCGCCATCAGCATGTTGATCAGCGCCGTGTTGGCGACCGCGAACATCGTGATGAACGCGAAGATGCCGACCGGAAACGCCGGGGCCCCGGCTTCGACGACCTTCAGCAGCGGCGTCTCGCCGGCGCCGAGCTGGTCGGCCGGGACCAGTGCGATCGAGGTGATCGATACCAGGACGTAGACCAGGCCGGTGAGGCCGAGGCCGAGCAGAAGCATCTTCGGGAAGATGCGGCTCGGATCCTTGCACTCTTCGGCCATGTTCACCGAATCCTCGAACCCGACCATCGCGAAGAACGCCAGCGCCGTGCCGGCCACGACCGCGGAGAACGCCGAGCGGTCGCCGGTGTCGATCTCGAAGACGCGAGTGAAGTCCCCGTTGCCGACACCCAGCGCCCACATCCCGATCATGATGATGATCAGTAGACCGGACAGTTCCACGCACGTGAGCACCACATTGGTCTTGACGCTCTCGCTGACGCCGCGGAAGTTGACCAGGGCGACCACGAGAATGAACGCCAGTCCCAGCAGAGTGATTCCGATACCGCCGGCGATGTCGAGTGCGAAGGCTTCGGCGAAGTTGGCCGCGAACGCCCGGGCGGCCGTCGATGCGGATGTGATGCCCGACGCCATCACCGCGAACGTCACCATGTACGTCAGGAAATGGATACCGAACGCCTTGTGGGTGTAGAGGGCAGCGCCCGCGGCACGCGGATATTTCGTCACCAGTTCGAGATAGCTGAACGCGGTGACCGTCGCGACGACGAATGCGACCAGGAACGGCAACCACACGACACCGCCGACCTCGTTGGCGACCTTGCCGGTGAGAGCGTAGATACCGGTGCCGAGGATGTCCCCGACGATGAACAGCAGCAGGAGCCCAGGTCCCATCACCCGCTTCAGTTCGGGCTGCGACGCTGTGTGGGTCATCGGAACTCCTTCGGCGCCCGACCGATTCGCGGAGTGGGAGCGTATCAGGGCAGCAGGCCCGATCTCCTCGCGACCGCGACCGCTTCGTGACGGGAGTGGACGTCGAGTTTGCTCATCGCACTGCGCAGGTAGCTCTTGACCGTCTCGGCGCCGACCGACAGCCGCCGGGCGATCTCGGTGTTGTTGCAGCCGAGCGCCACGTACGAGAGAACGTCGGTCTCGCGGGGAGAGAGGGTTACGTCGGGCCGCCCGTCGACCTCCCCGGAGAGCGCGGCCGCGAGCCGGTCCGACAGCGCTCTCAATCGCTGCTGGAGGGTCGTGTCGACGGTGTCCTGCGCGAGAGTCCGCAATTCCGCGTGCACTTCGCGGATCTCGGCCGACGCTGCCGGATCCTGGTCCTGCGGCGCACGGGTGAACATCGCCAGCCGCCGGTCCACCTCGTCGCGCACCGCGATCTCGCCCGCGAGCCGATTCGCGGCCTGCATGAAGGCATCGACCGCACGCTCTCCGAGAGGGGTGCACTCGCGTACCGCTCCGTAGAGCACCGCGCGCGCCGCACCGCCGACGAGCACGGGCACCGCGAGGATCGAGCGCAGCCCCTCCCCGAGCACCGGGCGGTCGAAGTGATGGGTGATCGACTCGGCACGGCCGTAGTCGGCAACCGTGAACGTCCGGCCTTCGGCCATGGCACGACCGCCGAGTCCGGCGCGCGGCGGAACCACCACCCCGGCCAGGCCGGTGGTCCGGGTGCCGACGAACTCACTCAGATGCAGCCTCCCGTGGTGCACCTCACCTGCGAAGACGACCGGGATCTGCGCGTGCGACGCGGTCCGGCGCAGTTCGCCGCGGAGCGCGTCGCCGTCGCGGGGACGGAGCAGCGACGAGGGACCTTTGGGCACCGTCGGTCACCCCTTTCCGGGGGTATCGGAACAGTCGTGTGATACGGATCATAGAGCCCGAACCCGGGTGTCGTGAAATTCCGGGTCGGTGACAATGCTCGACGAGAGGACAGAAGTGATGGTCGACTCAGCGACCCGTGTACGGGAGTTGCTTGCCCGCTACGACACCGCAGACGCATCCGCAGCCCGGCTGCTGTGCGACGACCATCCCGCGGACGCGGTGGCCTTCACGGTGATCGACGCAGATCTCACCTCCACCGATCTGACCTACGGGTATCTGGCGGAGCAGTCGGCCCGCTTCGCAGCGGCACTCGCCGACCTCGGTGTCGAGCCCGGAGATCACGTCGCCACTCTGATGGGTAAGTCCGCCGATCTCGTGGTCGCGGTGCTGGGCATCTGGCGTCGCGGTGCAGTGCACGTTCCTCTGTTCACGGCGTTCGCGCCCCCGGCCATCGCCTTCCGGCTGGCGGCCAGCGGAACCAAGGTCGTGATTGCCGACGGCGACCAGATCGGCAAACTCGCACCCGGTGAGGACATTCCGGAGGACGCGGCCTGGCAGGTCGTGGTGGCCGGCGACGGCGGCGGTGTCGGCCTGAGCTTCGCCGGACTCGTCGAATCCCACAGCGCCGATGATCCGCGTGGCGCGTCGGCAGCGGTGGGTGGCGACGGCGGTCTCGTGCAGCTGTTCACCTCGGGCACCACCGGCACCCCCAAGGGAGTGCCGGTGCCGGTGAAGGCCCTCGCGTCCTTCCATGCCTATCTCGAATTCGGACTCGACGTGCGCGAGGAGGATGTCTTCTGGAATGCGGCCGATCCCGGTTGGGCGTATGGGCTGTACTACGCGTTGCTCGGGCCGATGGCCGCCGGCCGGCGCAGCATCCTGCTGCACGCCGGGTTCTCACCGGCACTGACCTGGCAGATTCTCGACAAGTTCGGCGTGACCAACTTCGCTGCGGCCCCGACCGTGTATCGGAGCCTGCGCGCCGACACCGCTCCGCACGCGACGGTCCGGCTGCGGCGCGCGTCATCGGCGGGTGAGCCCCTGACTCCCGACGTGCTGGCGTGGTCGAAGGACACCCTCGGAGTGGTCGTGCGTGATCAGTACGGGCAGACCGAACACGGCATGTTCGTCGTCGACGCGTGGGCCGACGGGCTGCGCGATCAGGTGCCGGAGCGGTCGATGGGTAAGCCCCTGCCCGGTTGGAGCTGCGCTGTGCTGCGCGACGACAGCGACGAGATCGCCGGGCCCGGCGAGGTCGGACGCGTCGCGATCGACGTTCACAACAGCCCCCTGGTGTGGTTCACCGGTTACGTGGACGCCCCGGAGAAGACGGCGGACCGGTTCACCGAGGACGGTCGCTGGTATCTGACCGGTGACGCCGGCAAGGTCGACGAGAACGGTTTCTACTTCTTTTCCTCGCGCGACGACGACGTGATCATCATGGCGGGCTACCGGATCGGTCCGTTCGATGTCGAATCCGTGCTGGTGATGCACCCGGATGTGGTCGAGGCCGCGGTGGTCGGGTTGCCCGACGAGCTGCGCGGGGAGGTGCTCGAGGCGTTCGTGGTCCTGCGCGAGGATGTCACCGGCGGCGACGAGCTCGAAGCCGACCTGCAGCAGCTCGTGAAGAAGAAGTTCGCGGCGCATGCGTACCCGCGCGCGGTCCATTTCGTTCCGCACCTGCCGAAGACTCCCAGTGGAAAGGTGCAGCGCTATCTGCTTCGGCAGGGCGCCACGACCTGAGCGACCCGACGTGACGGGGGATCGGGGCGCGGGTACTAACCTGGAGAACATGTCTATGCGCGCCCCGCTCGTCCCCGGAACCCCGACACCGATCCGTACCGTGCCCGCCGCGATCGAGCGGCCCGAGTACGTCTGGAAGCCGACGGTTAACGAGGGCAACGAGCCCTGGGTGCAGACTCCCGAGACGATCGAGAAGATGAGGATCGCGTCGAAGATCGCCGCTCAGGCGCTCGTCGAAGCGGGCAAGGCCGTCGCTCCGGGAGTCACGACCGACGAGATCGATCGCATCGCCCACGAGTTCATGTGCGACCACGGCTCCTACCCCTCGGACCTCGGTTACCGCGGATTCCCGAAGTCGGTGTGCGTCTCGCTCAACGAGGTCATCTGCCACGGCATCCCGGACAGCACGGTGATCGAGGACGGCGACATCGTCAACATCGACGTCACCGCCTACATCCACGGCGTGCACGGCGACACCAACGCAACGTTCCTGGCGGGCGAGGTGTCGGAGGAGGCGCGTCTGCTGGTCGAGCGCACAGAAGAGGCGACGCTGCGGGCGATCAAGGCCGTCAAGCCGGGTCGAGCGCTCAATGTCATCGGCCGCGTCATCGAGGCCTACGCCAACCGCTTCGGATACGGCGTCGTGCGCGACTTCACCGGCCACGGCATCGGTGAGACGTTCCACAACGGCCTGGTCATCCTGCACTACGACCGGCCCGACATCGACACCGTCCTCGAGCCCGGCATGGTCTTCACGATCGAGCCCATGATCAATCTCGGCACCCCCGACTACGAGATCTGGGAGGACGGCTGGACCGTCGTGACCAAGGACCGTAAGTGGAGCGCCCAGTTCGAGCACACTCTCGTCGTCACCGACACCGGCAGCGAGATCCTCACTCTGCCGTGACGGGTGAGCAGGTGATCGATCGGGTCCTGCAAGCCGGGTCGTAGAGACGTGTAGCGTTTCTGGGCATGGAATCGAGGACGGTGACGACGCCTGCAGGGCCGACGCAGGTGCGAATCGGGGGACCCGACAGCCGCCACACGGTGTTGCTGCTACCCGACGCGGGGGAGACCGCGGACGTCTTCGACACAGTCTGCGAGCGGCTGCACAATTCGGACCTGCGCACCGTGGTGCCGGAAACGATCGACGGCCTGGACGGGAGCGGTGTCTTCGCGCTGCTCGACGAGCTGAAACTGCCGTGGGTGCACCTGGCCGGAAGCGGCGCGGGTGCCGAGCTCGCGTGGTCGGTGGCTGCCGGACGTTTCGGTCGTTTCGTGAGCCTCGTCGTCGCCGACCGCGGCCATCCCGCCGTGGCCGGCCCGGACGGCCGGATCCGCGACGCCTCGGCGCCGGCGGCCGAGGTGCCCACCACGATCGTGATCGGCAACCCCGACCGGCGCGCCGAGGCGGACGCGTCGATGCGCTATGTCACCGGTGAGTTCCGGGTGGTCGAACTCGCCGGTGTCGGCAACGTCCCGGCGCAGGCGCCCGCCGAGTTCGCGTCGGCGATCGCCCTGCGTACCGGCAGCTGGTAGCCGGTTCTCACAGACCGAGCAGCGCGTTCTCCACGAGTTCGGGCAGCGCGGGATGGATCCAGTACTGGCCCTCGGCCATCTCCCGGGCGGTGAGCCCGAAGCTCATCGCCTGGATGAGCGGCTGGATCAGCGTCGACGCCTGGGCGCCGATGATGTGCGCGCCGAGCAGTAGGCCGGTGGCCCTGTCCGCGATCAACTTGCAGAAACCTTCGGTGTCCTCCATCGCCCACCCGTAGGCGACGTTGCCGTAATCCTGGATCTTGACCGAGATGTCGTATCCGGCGGCGCGGGCCTCCTCCTCGGTCAGTCCCACGCTCGCGATCTGCGGATCGGTGAACACCGCAGACGGTACGAATCGGTGATCGCTGCGCCGCAGCATCGACGTCTCGCCGCTCCACGCATCGTGGAGCAGGTTGTGCTGCACCACGCGGGCTTCATGATTGGCGACGTGCTTGAGCTGGTACGGAGACGACACGTCGCCGAGCGCGAATACACCGCGTGAGGTGGTGCGCTGGAACTCGTCGACGACGATGAGGCCATCCTGATCGACTTCGATGCCCGCGGCTCCGACACCGAGTTCGTCGCCGTTCGGAATACGACCCGTCGCGACCAGCAGTGCGTCGGCGGCGAGGACCGTGCCGTCGGAAAGCTCGGCCTCGACCCCGTCGCCGGCCGGCCGGAACGCGCGGGCGGGATTGGACAGGTGCACATCCCACTTGGCGTGCGCCAGTGCTGTGAACCGCTCGGAAATGTCCGTGTCGAGATGCCGGAGAAGACGCTCGCGCCGTGCGATCACCGACACCTTGGTGCCGAGCGCGGAGAAGACGTGCGCGAACTCCATGGCGATGAAACCGGTTCCGAGAATCAGGATGGATTCCGGCGGCTTCGGCAAGCGCATCACGTCGTCACTCGTGTGATACCGCACCCCGCCGTCGAGAACCTCGCGCGGGATATCCGGCCGCGACCCCGCGGCCACCACGATCTGATCGGCGGTGATCGTCTCGCCCGTTCCGGTGTCCAGGGTGCGCTCACCCACGAATCGGGCGTGCCCGTCGTACACCGTCACATTGGCGCAGCCCTCGCGCCGGTAGCGTTCCCCGCCCGCGGCGATCGGGTCGATGCGCCCGAAGACCCGATCGACGATCTCGTTCCAGCGGAACCCGTCGATGGACGCGTCGACCCCGTACTTCGAGGCGGTGCGTACCGTCCGCGCGACCTCGGCGGCATAGACGTACATCTTCGTCGGGATGCAACCGACATTGAGACACGTGCCTCCGAAGGTGCCCTTCTCGAGGAGCGCCACGCGCTTGTCGTCGTAGCGCTCGTCGATGATCGAGTTGCCCGATCCGGTGCCGATGATCGCGAGATCGTAATGGGTCACGCGTGTCCTTCCGTGGATGGTGGTCGCGCAGCATCTGCGCGGGCACCGGCGGCATGCGCTGCGGTGCTGTGACCGTCCAACCATTCCAGCCACAGGTCCAATTCCTCGAATGCCGTAGCCAGAGGGCCGGGAGTGGACAAGAACACATCGTGACGCGCCCCGGTGACCGGCACAACGGTGGTGCGATCGCCCAGGCACCCGGCCCATCGCGCGATCTGGCGCACGTCGAGCACTGCGTCGACCGTATCGACGGCCGGGTCGTACTCCGGTGCGAACCGTGATTCGCCCGAGCGCAGGATCAACGAGGGCACCCCCACATCGAGACCACGATGCAGTCGGGCGTGCCCGCGCCGCACGGCGCGAAGCCAGCCGAACGTGACGGGAAATCCGCTCAGCGGCTTCCAGTCGAGGTTGTAGCTCCAGCCGCCGCTCTGCAGGCTGAGCCCGTACGTGTCGAGCTTCTGCCCGGGCACCGCCTCGCGCGGCCGCAGACGCCCGAGGACGTCGATCGCCGCGGTACCGACGTTGCGCAGATATGAGGGGCCCTGCAGGTCGAACCACGGACTGTTGAGGATGGCGCCGATCACACCGGCGCCGCCCGCACCGCCGGGACGACGATTGAGCCGGTCGAGCCACAGCGGCAGGACCAGTCCGCCCGTCGAATGTGCGGCAAGAAGCACGCCGCCGCCCACGACGTCCCGGACGATGCGCAGCGCCTCCTCGAGTTCGGCGTCGTAGAACTCGAGGTCGGTGACGAAATGGGGAGTGTGCTGAGGAAGCCGGGACCGACCGCACTTACGCAGGTCGAGGGCGAAGAAGCGATACCCCTGCGCCGCGAAGTGCTCGGCCAGGTGCTGTTGGAAGAAGTAGTCGGTGAACCCGTGTATGTACAGGACGGCGCGGTCGGGTAGTTCGGCGGTCTCGGGTTGATACCGGACGAGGGTTGCCGAGATCTGTCCCTCTCCGTCGGGATCGTTGCCCAAGGGTAGACTGAGCTGCTGGTACCCGTCGCCGAGGATGTCAGGCTGCCAAGTAGTCACAGTCACACCCTATTGGTGTCCGGGTTCGGCTGCGGGGGGTACACAATTAGGTGAAATGAAACGCCGGTCAACGCGCGGGTAACCTGTTCGTCGCAGTCGGCGCGGTCGTGGTCTATCGGGTTTCCGGCAGATGCCACGGACGCGTTCGGGACACTCACGCGAGCGGTGCGCGGTACCGCGGCGGCGCGTGCGAAACCAGACAAGGAAGTCGATTTCCCAGTGTCAGAGAACGTGGTAGAGGCGAAAACCGATGTAGTGCTCGTCGGTGCAGGCATCATGAGCGCGACCCTCGGTGCGCTGTTGCGTCAGCTGCAGCCGGAATGGTCGATCACCGCATTCGAGCGGCTCGATGCCGCTGCGGCGGAGAGCAGCGACCCGTGGAACAACGCCGGCACCGGCCACTCGGCACTGTGCGAGCTCAACTACACCCCCGGAAAGCCCGACGGTTCGGTCGACATCGCCAAGGCGATCAACGTCAACGAACAGTTCCAGGTTTCGCGCCAGTTCTGGGCATATGCGATCGACAACGGGATCCTTGCCGATCCCAAGAACTTCATCAACCCGATTCCGCACGTCAGCTTCGTGCACGGGGCGGACAACGTGAAGTATCTGCGCGCCCGTTACGACGCGCTCGCCGGTCACCCGCTGTTCGCCGGCATGGAGTACTCGGAGAGCCCCGAGTGGTTCGCCGAGCGGCTTCCGCTCATGGCCCGAGGCCGCGACTTCTCCGATCCGGTGGCCCTGAACTGGACCGAGACGGGCACCGACGTCGACTTCGGTGCGCTCACCAAGCAGCTCATCAACAACGTCGCCGTCTCCGGTGGCACCGTGTTCTTCGGACACGAGGTCACGAACCTGACGAAGCAGTCCGACGGCAGCTGGATCGTCAAGGTCCGCAACCGCCGGACCGGCGAATCCCGCAAGGTACATGCCAAGTTCGTGTTCGTCGGTGCCGGTGGCGGTGCGCTGCATCTGCTGCAGAAGTCCGGGATCAAGGAAGCCAAGGGCTTCGGTGGCTTCCCCGTGTCGGGCGCGTTCCTGCGGTGCACCAACCCCGATGTCATCGCGCAGCACAGCGCGAAGGTGTACGGCAAGGCCGCCGTCGGCGCACCGCCCATGTCGGTTCCCCACCTCGACACCCGCGTGATCGACGGCAAGCAGGGCCTGCTGTTCGGCCCTTACGCCGGCTGGTCGCCGAAGTTCCTCAAGCAGGGCGGGATCATGGACCTGCCGAAGTCGGTCAAGCCGAACAACCTCATGTCGATGCTCGGGGTCGGCGCCACCGAACTCGGCCTGGTCAAGTACCTCGTCGGTGAACTGGCGCAGTCTCCGGCCGACCGCATCGTGACGCTGTCGGAGTTCGCGCCCGAAGCGCGCGTCGAGGACTGGGAACTCATTGTCGCCGGCCAGCGTGTCCAGGTCATCCGGCGTAAGGGAATGGGCGGTGTACTGGAATTCGGCACCGCCGTCGTCACCGCCGAGGACGGCACCATCGGTGGTCTGCTCGGTGCCTCACCCGGGGCTTCCACCGCCGTGCCCGCGATGCTCGACGTCCTCGAACGCTGCTTCCCACAGCAGTGGGCGGGATGGCAGCCCAAGCTGAAGGAAATGGTGCCGTCGCTGGGCGTCAAGTTGTCGGACGACCCCGAACTGTTCGACCGTATGTGGAACTGGAGCACCCGGTCGCTCGAACTCGACGTCGTCTCCGACATCGAGGCCGCCGCGCCGGCCGAGGCCGCCACGGTCTGACTCTTCCGCCCGCAAGACAACAGGCCGGTCCGCGTCCGCGGGCCGGCCTGCGTCCGCCGACGCACACAGAAATTGGGGACCTCACCGTGTCATCCGCAAGCACAGACGAGTCCAGCTATCTTGTCGGCCTGAACCTGTCCGGCCGGCGTGTGGTGGTGGTCGGGGGCGGCTCGGTCGCCCAGCGGCGCCTGGGCCTGCTCGTAGCGTCCGGCGCCGACGTTCACGTCATCACCCGAGTGGCGACCCCGGTGGTCGAGAGCATGTCCACGAAGGGGCAGATCGGCCTCGAGTTGCGCGACTATCTCGACGGTGACCTCGACGGCGCCTGGTACGTGCTCGCATGCACCGACGAACCGGACACCAACGCAGCGATCGTGGCGGAGGCGGAGCGCCGCCGCATCTTCTGCGTGCGCGCCGACAATGCCCGTTTCGGTAGCGCCGTGACACCCGCGACCACGCACTACGAGGGGCTCACCGTCGGTGTTCTTGCCGGCGGTGACCATCGCCGGTCCGCAGCGGTGCGCACGTCGATCCGGGAAGCCCTCGCCGGTGCAGCCGTGTCCGAGGTGGCCGACGGCGCTCCGAAGCCGGTCGGTGTCGCGCTGGTCGGAGGAGGACCCGGCGATCCCGACCTCGTCACGGTCCGAGGACGGCGCCTGCTCGCGCGCGCCGACGTCGTGGTCGCCGACCACCTCGCCCCCCAGGAACTACTCGCCGAACTCGACCCCCACGTCGAGGTGATCGACGCCGCGAAGCTGCCCTACGGTCGCGCGATGGCGCAGCAGGTCATCAACGACATCCTGATCGACCGCGCGAAGGCCGGTAAGTTCGTGGTCCGGCTCAAGGGCGGCGATCCCTACGTGTTCGGGCGCGGGTACGAAGAACTCGAGGCGTGCACCGCCGCGGGCGTTCCGGTGACGGTAGTGCCCGGTATCACCAGTGCGATCTCGGTGCCGTCCGCTGCCGGCGTTCCCGTCACCCATCGCGGTGTCACGCACGAATTCGTGGTCGTGAGTGGACACGTCGCACCGGACCATCCGGATTCGCTGACCGACTGGGATGCCCTCGCAAAACTGCGCGGCACCCTGGTGCTGCTGATGGCCGTCGAACGCATCGGGCAGTTCGCCGACGCCCTGCTCGCGGGCGGACGCCCCGCCGAGACCCCGGTCGTCGTCGTGCAGGAGGGCACCTTGCGGACCCAGCGGGTGCTGCGCGCAGATCTGCAGTCGGTGGCCGCACGGGTGCGCGACGAGGGGATTCGCCCGCCCGCGATCATCGTGATCGGTCCGGTCGCCGGCTTCACTTCCGGCGGTCGGTAACGTTGACCCCCGTGGAGACCTCCCGGCCAGCTGCCGTCATGACCGCCCGAGCCCTGGGTCTGGCGATCCTCGTGCTGAGTGGACTGCAGCTGATGGTGGTGCTGGACGGCACCGTCGCCAATCTCGCCCTCGCGCCGCTGCAGGCAGACCTCGGCCTGTCCGACGCGAACCGAAACTGGGTGCTCACGTCGTACGCGTTGACCTTCGGCGGCCTGATGCTGCTCGGCGGTCGTCTCGGCGACAGTTTCGGCCGCAAGCGAATGTTCCTCGGCGGCGTCGGCCTGTTCACTCTCGCGTCGTTACTGTGCGGCCTGGCGAGCAACGAAGAGATGCTCATTGCCGCGCGCGCTCTGCAGGGTGTGGGTGCCGCTGTCGCGTCGCCGACCGCGCTCGCGCTGGTTGCGACCACGTTCGCGGCGGGCCCCGCCCGCAACCGCGC
>NZ_JAUZMZ010000071.1:0-23808 GCF_036327435.1 Rhodococcus chondri
CCCACCCGCAGTCGACTGACGTGGTGTACTGCTCGACGATGCGCTGCGGGTCGTTCGGCACCTCGGATACGCCGGCGGTGTGGATCATCTGCCTGGTACCGCCGTCGGGCACCCCCGCGTCGAGCGGACCGGGGAGCGCACAGGCGGCGGTGGTGTCGCGTTCGATGCCGACCACCGCGGCGCCGGCAACGCGGGTGGTGGTACGCACGATCTCGGAAGCCGGATCATCGGTCGGCGTGGAGCACCCGGCCAGGGCCAGCGCGCCGACGGCGACGGTGACGGCGAGAGCGGCTTTGCGAGACCGGGACGCTGCAGACAATTCGACCACTTCCTGTCTAGGGGACGGCCCAGGCTATCGCCTCCGCACCCCGCACGACACGCGGCGAAGAGCACTACGGCGAATGTCCGGCGCAAAACGGGCCGCAGGCCCGATATGCCCCTCGAGGTACGCTCTCGACCCGAGTACGACAGTGAGTAGGACCCGATGGGCGGCCGGTGAACGCGGGGTCTACGATTCGATGAGCGCAAGCCAGAGAGACCGTTCGCCTCCAGCCCGAGGTCGAGCGCGCATTCAGGAGGATTAGTGACTGCCGTAGCGCCCCAGCCAGTCCCAGAGATAGCTGCAGCAAGGCCATACCCGCAGCGGCAGGGACCCAAGGGTTCGTTCATCCACAAGATGATCACGACCACCGACCCCAAGATGCTTGGGATCATGTACCTGGTCACCTCGTTCGCCTTCTTCCTCATCGGCGGCCTGATGGCCTTGCTGATGCGCACCGAGCTTGCGGTTCCGGGCCTGCAGTTCTTGTCGAACGAGCAGTTCAACCAGCTGTTCACCATGCACGGCACGATCATGCTGCTGATGTACGCGACGCCGGTGGTGTTCGGATTCGCGAACTACATCCTGCCGCTCCAGATCGGCGCTCCCGACGTGGCATTCCCGCGACTGAACGCGTTCAGCTACTGGCTGTACCTGTTCGGCGCGACGATCGTCATGCTCGGCTTCGTCACCCCCGGTGGCGCCGCAGACTTCGGCTGGACGGCATACACCCCGCTCAGCAGCGAACTCCACTCTCCCGGCGTCGGCGCGGACTTCTGGGTCCTGGGTCTCGGCGTCATGGGCCTGGGCACCATCCTCGGTGCCGTCAACTTCATCACCACCGTGGTCTGCATGCGTGCTCCCGGCATGACGATGTTCCGGATGCCGATCTTCACCTGGAACATCCTCATCACCAGCTTGCTGATCCTGCTGGTGTTCCCGCTGCTGACCGCCGCATTCTTCGGCCTGTTCGTCGACCGTCACCTCGGTGGGCACATCTACGACCCGGCCACCGGTGGTGTGTTGCTGTGGCAGCACCTCTTCTGGTTCTTCGGTCACCCCGAGGTGTACGTCATCGCGCTGCCGTTCTTCGGCATCGTCTCGGAGATCTTCCCGGTCTTCAGCCGCAAGCCGATCTTCGGTTACACCGGCCTCGTGTACGCCACCATGGCCATTGCGGCGCTGTCCATCGCGGTGTGGGCTCACCACATGTACGCCACCGGCGCCGTGCTGCTGCCGTACTTCTCCTTCATGACCTTCCTGATCGCGGTGCCCACCGGCGTGAAGTTCTTCAACTGGATCGGCACGCTCTGGAAGGGACAGTTGACATTCGAGTCGCCGATGCTCTTCTCGGTCGGCTTCATCATCACGTTCCTCTTCGGTGGCCTGACCGGCGTCATCCTCGCGAGCCCGCCGCTGGACTTCCACCTGCACGACACCTACTTCGTCGTCGCGCACTTCCACTACGTGCTGTTCGGCACCATCGTGTTCGCCACCTACGCCGGCATCTACTTCTGGTTCCCGAAGATGACGGGCCGGATGTTGGACGAGCGGCTCGCGAAGTGGCACTTCTGGCTCACCTTCATCGGTTTCCACACCACGTTCCTGGTGCAGCACTGGCTCGGTAACGAGGGCATGCCCCGTCGCTACGCCGACTACCTGCCGTCGGACGGCTTCACCACCTTGAACACGATCTCGACGATCGGCGCGTTCCTGCTGGGCGCTTCCACGCTGCCGTTCCTGTGGAACGTCTTCAAGAGCTACCGGTACGGCCAGATCGTCACGGTCGACGACCCGTGGGGTTACGGCAACTCGCTCGAGTGGGCCACCACGTGCCCGCCGCCGCGGCACAACTTCACCGAACTGCCGCGGATCCGGTCCGAGCGTCCGGCGTTCGAGCTGCACTACCCGCACATGATGGAGCAGATGCGCGCCGAGGCGCACGTCGGCCCGGGCAGCAGCAAGCACAACGTGAACGTGCTCGAGGGTGCCGACCGCACTCCCGGCGACCACCCGCGCGCCGGCGAACACTAGACCCGCGCACCGACGAACCGAAGGCCGTCCAACCCCGGTGCGCCGGGTCCTCGCGCGACTGCCACAATGAACGGGTGCGTGCCGGGGACAGCGCGTGCCTCCACAGACAAGGATCGGAGACGTAGTGGCGTCTGACACCACGGTTCTGGTGACCGTGACCGGGCCGGACCATCCCGGCGTGACCTCGGTGCTCGTCGCTGCCCTGACCCGGCCCGAGGTGGATCTGCTCGACGTCGAGCAGGTCGTGATCCGCGGGCGGCTCACCCTCGGCGTGCTCGTCGTGTGCCGTCACGACACCGAGGCGTTGCAGGACGAGGTCGAGGCTGCGATGGCCACGATCGGCATGCACGCCGAGGTACAGACCGGGGTCGCGGCCAGCAGCGGGCGCGCGGTGTCCACACATGCCGTCGTCGTCCTCGGCAGTCCCGTCACTGCCAAAGCGATGCGCTCGGTGGGTCGTGCGCTGGCGGCTCAGGGCGCCAACATCGACTCCATCCGCGGGGTCGCGGACTATCCGGTCACGGGACTCGAATTGATGGTCACCGCTGCCGATACGGGACTCGACGCCGATACCGCCCTGCGCAAGGCGCTCGCCGAGCTGGCCGCCGGCATCGACGTCGACATCGCCGTCGAACGCGGTGGCCTGGCGCGCCGCTCCAAGCGCCTGATCGTGTTCGATGTCGACTCGACGCTCGTGCAGGGCGAGGTCATCGAAATGCTCGCCGCCCACGCTGGCGTCGAGGACAAGGTCCGTGCCGTGACCGAGGCCGCGATGCGCGGCGAGATCGACTTCGCCGAATCGCTCGAGCAGCGCGTGGCGACACTGGCCGGGCTGCCCGCGACGGTCATCGACGAGGTCGCCGATCAGCTCGAGCTGACGCCGGGTGCGCGCACCACGATCCGCACCTTGCGGCGGCTCGGTTTCCGGTGCGGCGTCGTCTCCGGCGGTTTCCGTCAGGTCATCGACGGTCTCGCCCACGATCTGGAACTGGATTTCGTGCGCGCCAACACCCTCGAGATCGTCGACGGCACACTCACCGGACGTGTCGTCGGCGACATCGTGGACCGGGCTGCGAAGGCGCGTGCCCTGCGTGAATTCGCCGACGACTTCGGTGTGCCGATCGAGCAGACCGTCGCGGTGGGCGACGGCGCCAACGACATCGACATGCTCGGCGCCGCGGGTCTCGGTATCGCGTTCAACGCCAAACCGGCGCTGCGGGAGGTCGCGGATACCGCGGTGTCGTACCCGTATCTCGACGCGGTGCTGTTCGTGCTCGGCGTCACCCGTGACGAGGTGGAAGCCGCCGATCGCGTGGACGGGACCCTGCGGCGCGTGCCGCTCGACCGTGGCGCCTGAACCGCCGGCTCCGGTAGAACCGGAGCTCGTGGATTCGGACGCCCCCCGGTCGGTAGCCGCGGATCCGGGCTTCGTCGCCCGGCACCGTGTGCTGGCACGCGGGTACGGCCATCGTCCCGATCCCGCCGACCCCGCGGACGTGCTGGCGATGCCGCTCGTGCTGCACGTGCCCAGGTCCGACCCGCCCGCGCGCAGCTCGCTGCTCGAAGCGGCGGCGGTCGCGACCGTGACGTTGTGCCTGGATCCGCGGGTCGGCCTCGGCCCGGACGGAGAGCCTGGCCCCTGGTACGGCCCGTTCCTGGCGTGGAACGACGCGCGCATCCGCAAAGTCAGTCGCCGGGCGCGTGGTGCGCACTGGTCCGCGGCGCAGGACGTCCCCGGCGTCACGGTCGACTGCGACGGCGCGCAGGCACGCGCTCTGGTTCCGGGCCGGGTGGGCAGCCTCGATTCGCGGATCTCGCGGTTGCAGATCGGCGGAACCGATCTCCCGCACGACGATGCCGGAGATCCACCGCCGGGGGTTCCGGTGCTGTGGGTGAACGCCGATCTCGACATGACCGTGGGCAAGGCTGCGGCCCAGGTGGGTCACGCGGCGATGCTGCTCGCCGGCGCTCTCGACGTGGACGCGGCACGAGCATGGGCCGACGCCGTATTCCGTTGCGCGGTGCGCGATGCCGACCCTGCGCGGTGGAAAGAATTGGTTGCCCGCGCGGAGGCGGGCACGGCCGTCGCCGTCCGCGACGCCGGATTCACCGAAGTCGCACCCGGGTCCGTCACCGTGATCGGCACTGTCTCCTAAGCGATTTCCGCTCTCCGGAAGACCAGGACGGCCGGTCCCGTCACCGGAAACGGGGAGCCGACGTGATACGCGGAGGCATCGGCGGGGCGTCCGTCCGGCGCACTGGAGTCGAATACGCACCTGACGGTGCCGCGGTACCATTCCGGGCCCGCGAGGGTGACCGTGCTGGCGTCGCCCGCGTGCAACACGAACAGTTCACTGCTGTTCGCGAGGGTCTGGTCGGTGCCGGCGACGGTTCCCAGTTCGGATCCCTCGACCCAGGCCTGCAGTGTGCGGCGTGTGTCGTCGTGCCAGCCGGCATCGTCGAGTTCGGTGCCGTCGGCGCCGAACCATACGAGGTCCGGATATCCGATGGTGCGCGCCCGGCCGTCGAAGAACCGGCGTTGCCGCAGGACCGGGACTTTCCGTCGTAGCTGTAGTAATTCGCGAACGAAGTCGATGCGGGTGCGGTTCGCGTGTGCCCAGTCCAGAGGCCACGCGTCGCGTACTGGAGTGTCCGCGGGAACACAGTAGGCATTGTTGTTGCCACCCTGGCTGTGTCCGAACTCGTCACCGGCGAGCAGCATCGGGGTGCCCGTCGACAGCAGCAGTGTGGCGAGCAGTGCGCGTACGTGACGGTCGCGGGCGGCAACGATTTCGGGATCGGAGGTCGGTCCTTCGATGCCGTGGTTGACGGACTCGTTGTTGTCCGAGCCGTCGCGGCCGTTCTCGCCGTTCGCCTCGTTGTGCTTGCGGGTGTAGGAGACGGTATCGGCCATGGTGAACCCGTCGTGCGCCGTGACGAAATTGATCGACATCCACGGTTGCCGAACGTGCCTGCCGTACAGGTCTTCCGATCCTGCCAGGCGAGAGGCGATCTCTCGGACACCGGATCGGCGCGCCCAGAACCGGCGCACCGAGTCGCGGTATCTGTCGTTCCATTCGGACCACTGGGCACCGAAATTGCCGAGTTGATAGCCGGGACCCGTTGCGTCCCAGGGTTCGGCGATCAACTTCAGGTCCGTGAGCACGGGGTCGGTGGTGATTGCGGTGAACAGGGCCGCGCGGTCGTCGAAGGCGCCGCCGCGCGGGCGTCCGAGCGCGCTCGCCAGGTCGAAGCGGAAACCGTCCACCCCCATCTCACTAGCCCAGTGGCGCAGGCTGTCACACACCATGCGTACGGCGATGGGGGAGGCGGCGTCCACCGTGTTGCCGCACCCGGTGAGGTCGATGTCGTGGCCGTGGTCGTCGAGCAGGTAGTAGCCGGGTGCGTCGAGGCCGCGCCACGACAGGCTCGGACCGGCGACCGACCATTCGCACGTGTGGTTGTAGACGACGTCGAGGATGACCTCGAGACCTGCTTCGTGCAGTGCCCGCACCATCGTCCGGAACTCGGCGTTCTCGTTGCCCGGCGTCGCGGCATAGGCCGGGTGCGGCGCGAAGAAGGAGGCCGTGGAGTATCCCCAGTGGTTACGCATCCCGCGCGCCCGCACCGGCGGTTCGGTGACCGAGGCGTGCACGGGTAGCAGTTCGACCGCTGTGACTCCGAGCCGCACGAGGTGATCGAGTACCGCGGGGACGGTCAGTCCGAGATAGGTGCCGCGAAGCTGTGGCGGTACGTGTGGATGCCGGGCCGTGTACGTACCGACGTGGAGTTCGTATACGACCGTTTCCTCCCACGCGGTGCCCGGCCGCCGGTGCCGGACGGTCCTCGCGCCGGTGACGACGGACAGCGGAGTGTGACCGAGAGAGTCGTCGGTGGACATCCCTCCGAACGGGTCGCCGTCGTGGGGCAGAAGACGTTCCGGGTCGCCGACGTCACCGGTCAGTTGCCGTGCCCACGGATCGAGCAGGATCTTGTGCGGGTTGGTGCGCAGCCCGGCGCGGGGGAGCCACGGGCCGTGCGCCCGGTAGCCGTACTTCTGTCCTGCCCCGACACCGGGGACGGTGCCGTGCCAGATGCCGTATGTGCGGTCGGGAAGGTCGATGCGCTGCTCACGTCCGTCGTCGTCGATGAGGCATACCTCCATGCGTTCGCTGCGGGGCGAATGCACCGCGAAGCGGGTACCTTCCTCGACGGGGCCCGCCCCGAGAGGGAAGGGCGAGCGGTCGGGGAGCGCGATCGGCTCGGGGCGCAGGGGCGGTTTCGGGAGGGATGACGACACGAATGACGATCCTGCCGCGAATCCGGCGCAGAGGTAAGCGAAGATGGACGGCGTGGCACAACCTGATCCCGATTTGCTCATCGAATTCGAAGATGTTTTGGTGCGGCGGGGCGGCAACGTCCTGGTCGGACCGGTGACCTGGAAGGTGGAGCTCGACGAACGCTGGGTGGTGCTCGGTCCCAACGGTGCCGGTAAGACGTCGCTGTTGCGCGTCGCGGCGGCCGAGACCTTCCCGACCTCCGGTACGGCGCATGTGCTGGCGGAGACGTTCGGCCGCACCGACCTGTCCGAGTTGCGGCCCCGGATCGGGTTGTCGTCGTCGGCCTTGGCCAATCGGGTGCCGGCGGACGAGAAGGTGATCGATCTGGTGATCTCCGCCGGCTACGGGGTCCTCGGGCGGTGGCGTGAGCGCTACGACGAGGTGGACACCGAACGAGCGGTGGAGATGCTCGAAAGTCTCGGCGCGGAGCATCTCGCGGATCGCTTCTACGGCACGCTGTCGGAGGGAGAACGTAAACGCGTGCTCATCGCGCGTGCGCTCATGACCGATCCCGAACTGCTGTTGCTCGACGAGCCCGCGGCGGGCCTCGATCTGGGTGGGCGGGAGGAGTTGGTGGCCAGACTGGCGACGCTGGCAGCCGATCCGGACGCACCGGCAACGGTGCTGATCACCCACCATGTGGAGGAGATCCCACCCGGCTTCACCCATGCCATGCTCCTCAAGGAGGGCGGGGTGGTGGCGCAAGGGCTCCTCGACGATGTCATCACCGCCGAGAACCTCAGCGAGGCCTTCAGTCAGTCGATCACGTTGGACAAGGTCGACGGCCGCTATTTCGCGCGGCGCACCCGGGTGCCGGGTCGGCACCGTCGTGCTCTCGATTGACCGATCACGTACGGTAGCTCCATGGCTAACGAACGTTCGGAAAGCGCCTTCGATCCCGCTGTGGTGCCGGTCAAGGACGCGTCCACGGTGATCCTCGTGCGCGACTCCGACCGCGGTGTCGAGGTCTTTCTCCTGCGCCGCGTGGTGGGGATGGACTTCGCGGGTGGCATGACGGTCTTTCCCGGCGGCGGTGTCGACCCCTCGGACAGCGACGTGTCCGTTCGCTGGACCGGCCCTGACGTGACGTGGTGGGCCGAGCGCTTCGGGACCACGGAGGCGCGAGCGCAGGCGCTCGTCCTCGCCGCGGTACGCGAGACCTTCGAAGAATGCGGTGTACTCCTCGCCGGTCCGACCCCGGAGACCGTGGTCGCCGACACCGCGCCGTTCGCTCCGGCACGGCGGCAACTCGAGGCGCGCGAGCTCTCGTTCGGCGACTTCCTGGCCCGCGAGGGTCTGGTGGTCCGGACGGACCTGCTGTGTCCGTGGTCCAACTGGATCACTCCGCTCGGCGAGCGGCGCCGTTACGACACCCGGTTCTTCGTTGCGGCGGCGCCGTCGGGTCAATCGGCGGACGGCGAGACCAGTGAGGCAGAGGAGGTGCGGTGGCAGACGGCGGACGAAGCGCTCGCACACTGGCGCGCCGGCCATTCGATGTTGCTGCCGCCCACCTGGAGCCAGCTGACGGCGCTGGCGGGGTACGGCTCGGTGGCCGAAATCCTGTCGGCCGAGCCCGAGATCCCCGCGATCCTGCCGATCCTGACGAAAGACGACGGACGGCTGCACATCGCCTTCGACGGCAGCGAGGGGTACTACGACAACGGCCCACATCCGTGGGCGGAACGCACTGACATCTAAGGTGTTCGGCATGGCTGAATTCGTGACACTCGACGTTTCCGACGGTATCGGCACCATCCGGCTGGATCGGCCGCCGATGAATGCGCTGAATCGACAGTTGCAGGAGGAGATCCGGGAAGCGGCGCGGGAAGCGACCGTGCGATCGGACGTCAAGGCAGTCATCGTGTACGGCGGCGAGAAGGTTTTCGCGGCCGGTGCGGACATCAAGGAACTGGCCGAACTGGGCTTCGTGCAGATGAGCGAGATCGTCGGAGAACTGCAGTCCGCGCTCGGTTCGATCGCCGACATCCCCAAGCCGACGGTGGCCGCCCTGACCGGATACGCCCTCGGCGGTGGCCTCGAGTTGGCCCTGGGCGCGGACCGCCGGATCGCCGGCGACAACGTCAAGGTCGGCACGCCCGAGGTGCTCCTCGGGGTGATCCCCGGCGGCGGAGGCACGCAGCGGCTCGCCCGGCTCGTCGGCCCGGCCAAGGCGAAGGACATCGTGTTCACCGGCCGGTTCGTGGGAGCGGAAGAAGCACTGGCGATCGGACTCGTCGACGAGGTCGTTGCGCCGGACGACGTGTACGAGGCGGCCCGCAGGTGGGCGTCACAGTTCGCCAAGGGCGCCACGCGCGCGCTGGCCGCCGCGAAGGCCGCGATCGATCAGGGCCTGGACACCGACCTCGATACCGGCCTGAAGATCGAGCAGCACGTGTTCGCGGCGCTGTTCGCGACCAAGGACCGCACGATCGGCATGGAATCGTTCGTGAAGAACGGCCCGGGCAAGGCCGAGTTCGTCGGCGAGTAGGCACCCCGACGCGCTTGTACCCAGCTTACCGATGAGTAGGATCAGCTCCATGACTGCAAGCAGGACCGACGGGACGGACCCCGCGCCCAACCCGCACGCCACCGCCGAAGAGGTAGCGGCCGCACTCCAGGATTCGAAGCTCGCGCAGGTCCTCTATCACGACTGGGAAGCCGAGAGCTACGACGACAAGTGGTCGATCTCCTTCGACGAGCGTTGCATCGACTACGCGCGCGGCCGGTTCGATGCCGCAGCCGGTGACCAGCCGCTCCCGTACGAACGCGCCCTCGAGCTGGGCTGCGGCACGGGGTTTTTCCTACTCAATCTGATGCAGGGCGGGGTCGCGAAAACCGGCTCGGTGACGGACCTGTCGCCCGGAATGGTCAAGGTCGCGCTGCGGACCGCCGGGGAACTCGGCCTCGATGTCGACGGACGGGTCGCGGACGCCGAAACGATTCCCTACGACGACGACACGTTCGACCTCGTGGTCGGGCACGCCGTGCTCCACCACATCCCGGACGTGGAGCAGTCGCTGCGCGAAGTTCTGCGGGTGCTCCGACCGGGGGGACGCTTCGTGTTCGCAGGTGAGCCGAGCACGGTCGGCAACTTCTACTCGCGGTGGCTCGGACGACTCACCTGGGAGGCGACCACCAACGTCACCAAACTGCCGTTCCTGCGCGATTGGCGGCGTCCGCAGACCGAACTCGACGAGTCGTCGCGCGCCGCGGCGCTCGAGGCCGTTGTCGATCTGCATACTTTCGATCCGTCGGACCTCGAGAAGCTCGCTGCCTCCGCCGGTGCGATCGAGGTGAAGGCCTCGAGTGAGGAGTTCGCCGCCGCGTTGCTCGGATGGCCGGTGCGCACCTTCGAGGCCGCGGTCCCGCCCGAGAAGCTGGGTTGGAACTGGGCCAGGTTCGCGTTCGGTGGCTGGAAGGCGCTCAGCTGGGTCGACGACAACGTGCTCAAGCACGTGGTGCCGCGCAGCTTCTTCTACAACGTCATGATCACCGGTGTGAAGCCCGGCAAGTAGTTGGGCTACGACTTCACGCTTGCCGACGTCCGGTACCTGACGTCGGACGAGGGGGTGTCGGCTCTCGCTCGGGTCGCGGAGCGAGAACTGTCGAATCGTACGCGTCTGACCGATATCGGTTGGGCGCGTACGCAATTCGGTGAGCGTGCTGCTGTGCTCGTGGAGACGGTGATGCTTCGCCGGAAGGCCGCCGGCAAACTGACCGACGCGCACCGGTGGGTGCTCACCGACGACGCGGTGCAGCAAGCGACTCCGCACCGCGTTGCGGCGCATCGTGCACGCCGTCTGTCGGGGCGTCTCGTCCACGACGTCACGTGCTCGATCGGCGCAGAGCTGGCCGCGCTCGTCGGCGTGGCCGACGCGGTGATCGGCAGCGACCTCGACGAGGTGCGACTCGCGATGGCGGCGCACAACGTACCCGGCGCCGGTCTGATCCGCGCCGATGCGCTGCGCCCCGTCACGCGCGGCACCACGGTGATCGCGGACCCGGCGCGGCGGTCGGGCGGACGCCGGACCCATGATCCGGCGGCGCTGCAGCCGCCCCTGCCCGATCTGCTCGACGTGTACGCCGGTCGCGACCTGGCGGTCAAGTGCGCTCCCGGGCTGGACTTCGACGCCCTCGACTGGGCGGGCGAGGTCGAAATCGTCTCGCTCGACGGGGGTGTGCGGGAGGCATGCCTGTACTCGCCCGGACTGAGCGATGGTGCCACCCACCGCCGTGCGAGCGTGTTGCGCTCGGACGGAACGGCTTACGAAATCACCGACACTATGCCCGACGAGATCCCCGAGACCGGTCCGGGGGAGTGGATCATCGATCCGGACGGGGCGATAGTCCGGGCCGGTCTCGTGCGTCACTACGCGGCGGCGCACGGCCTGTGGCAACTCGATCCCAGAATTGCGTATCTCACCGGCGACGCCGTGCCGGACGGCGTACGCGGGTTCCGAATCCTCGACCGCTTCAAGTACGCCGAGAAGTCACTCAAACAAGCTCTCGCCCGCCATGACTGCGGCGCGGTGGAAATTCTCGTGCGCGGGGTCGACGTCGATCCGGCGCTGCTCCGCCCGCGTCTGAAACTGCGCGGCTCACGCTCGCTCAGTGTGGTGCTCACGCGGATAGGCCGGACCTCCGAAGCCTTCGTCTGCGAGCCGAATCGGGGCTAACGCAGGACGAACACCTCACCGGTGACGGTCGCCGCGACCAGCTCCCCGTCCGGGCCGACCGCGGTCCCCACCGAGAAACCGGTCGCGCCGGGGAGTGGCTCCTCGTCGAGGGGCTCACCGCTGCCGGCGTCGAACACGAGCGCTCCGATCCCGTCGCCGGATTCCACGACCGTGTACCCGAGGCCGTTCGAGGTCACCGCGGGCACGCCGACCTGACGGACATCCTCTTGCTCCCAGTGGGTTTCGGCGCGGTCGCCGGCATCCCGGAGGGCGAGGAAGGTCCCGTTCTCCCCGCTCGCGGCGAGAACGAGGACACCGTCGGCGGTGACGGTCGGGCCCGCAGCCGGGGTGAAACCGAGGTCGTGGGTCCACTTCGGTTCGCCCGTTTCGGAATCGAGCGCCCACAGGGCTCCGTCGCCGTCGTGGATGTACACCGTGGCGCCGTCCTCGGACAGGACGGGGCTCGTAGCGGCTCCGCCCGGAAGATCGTCGCGCGACCATCCCTCCGTGACCGCCGCGTCGTCTCCGCCCGTGTACCGCAACGACACGAGGGCGGCACCGTCCGCGCCCGGACGCCACAGGGTCGTGAAGATCCGGTCGGTGGACAGGTCGACCGCGGGTGTTGTGGCGACCGGGCAGTCCGCCGATCCACCGAAGCACGCGGCGAGCCCGTGGCCGCTCGGCAGTCGCGGCACGTTCTGCCCGTCCCCGAGCTCCGGGGTGGGCACCAGGTCGTAGAGCGGTGCGAGGAGCTCGCCGGTCTGTGGTTCGACGACGTTCACCTGGCCGAAGTGGGTGATGACGACCAGTTTTCCCTCGCCGGTGAACTGGGCGGTGCGGGGCGTGCCGCTGACCGGGATGCGCCAGCGACGCTGGCCGTGTTCGTTGAACGAAACCAACGCACCGTCCTCACCGACGTAGACGTTCGCGACCGCGTCGGCGACGGGGGTGACACCTGTGACGCCGGGTGCGAGACGCGTGCACCAGCGCTTGCGTCCGGTGTCGATCCGGTACGAGAAGAGATTGCATCCAGAGTCCGTCGCCGCCGTCACGAAGATCTGTCCGTTCGCGGCAATACTGACGGGTGAGCCCACCATGCCGCCTGTGGACCGGCTCCACGCGACAGTCACATCGTCGAGTCCTTCGACGCCCGCCGTCCCGCTGTTGCGGGCATCCGAATAGCGACCCGGCCACCCACCGGCGGAGTACACGTCGGTGCCCACGCCCTCACCGCCGCATCCGCTCAACGCGAGCGCTGCCGTCGCCACCAGCACCGCCGCCCGCAGGACACCCCGCATCACTCAACTCCTCACCGAACGACCGATTCGAGTCGCCAGCGTATCGGGCCGGGCCGCGTGCCTTCGCCACTAGGCGGACCGTAGGCTGGCAACCTATGACGAGCATGTGGGGCGCCCCGGTGCACACCAGGTGGCGCGGATCCCGGCGCCGGGACCCGGACCAGGCGAGATTCCTGACCCGCGCATCCCTGAAGTGGGTGCTGACACACAAGGCGTACACGCCGTGGTACCTGGTGCGGTACTACCGGCTGGCGAAGTTCAAACTGGCGAATCCGCACGTGGTCCTGCGCGGCATGGTCTTCCTCGGCAAGAACGTGGAGATCCATTCGACCCCGGAGCTGTCGAGGCTCGAAATCGGCAGATGGGTGCACATCGGCGACGGCAACGCCATCCGCTGCCACGAAGGTTCGCTGCGCATCGGCGACAAGGTCGTGTTCGGCAAGGACAACGTCGTCAACACGTACCTCGACATCGAGATCGGTGCTTCGACCCTCGTGGCGGACTGGTGCTACATCTGCGATTTCGACCATCGCACCGAGGATGTGACGTACCCGATCAAGGATCAGGGCATTGTCAAGAGCCCCGTACGGATCGGTCCCGACACGTGGATCGCCACCAAGGTGTCGGTGCTGCGAGGCACACGGGTCGGTCGTGGATGCGTGCTCGGGGCGCACGCAGTGGTCAAGGGCGACATCCCCGACTACGCCATCGCCGTCGGTTCACCCGCGAGGGTCGTGAAGGATCGCAAGACACAGTGGGAGGCCGGTGAGGCGGACCGCGCCGCGTATGCGGCCGCGCTCGAAGACATCGCACGCAAGAAGGCGGGCAACGCGCCCGTAGACTCGAATCCGACTTCCTGACCCGGCTTCCGTGTCGCCGGCAGGGACGTTGCACGAAGAGGGGGGCGACGGTGGACTATTCGGAGTATCGCCGCTACGACGCGGTGGGCCTCGCCGAACTGGTGGCGCGCGGTGACGTCGCGCCCGCCGAGCTGCTCGAGACCGCGATCGCACGGCTCGAGGCCGTCGAACCGTCGCTGAACACAATTGTCCAACGGCTGGACGACCGCGCGCGGGTTCGCGCGAAAGGCCCGCTCTCGGGGCCGTTCGCCGGAGTGCCGTTCCTCGCCAAGGACCTGCTGCAGGATGTGGTCGGGACACCCACGGGCAGTGGCTCCCGGGTCCTGGCACAACTACCGGCCGCGCAGAACTCGGTAGTGGTGGATCGGTGGCTGAACGCCGGGCTGGTGCTCTTCGGAAAGACCAACACCCCGGAATTCGGCGCGAAGAACATCACCGAGCCGGACGCGAACGGGCCGACACGCAATCCGTGGGACACGGACCTGACACCCGGTGGATCGTCGGGCGGGTCGGCTGCCGCTGTGGCCGCCGGCGTCGTTCCGGTCGCCGGCGCGAACGACGGCGGTGGGTCGATCCGCATCCCGGCGGCGTGCTGTGGGCTGGTGGGACTCAAACCCGGACGCGGTGTCGTGCCCAGTGGCCCAATCGGTGGCGAGTCCCTGCACGGCGCCGTGACCAACGGCGTGATCTCCCGGACCGTGCGCGACACCGCAGCGATGCTCGACGTGATGGCGGGGGGATACCCGGCAGCGCCGTACTCGCCGGCGCGGGCGGCGACGACGTTTGCGTCCTCGCTCGATGCTCCGCTGCGCAGGCTGCGGATCGGCTACGCGACCGCCTCTCCCATCGGAACCGGGGTAGACGTCGAAGCGGTGTCCGCGGTGGACAGGGCCGTCGCTTTGCTCGACGAGCTCGGACACCGGGTCGAGCCCGCCGCCACCGGCATCGACGAGCGGCACCTCGCCGCGGATTTCCTGACGATGTGGTTCGCCTCGATCGCGGCCGAGGTGGATGACGCCCGGCGCCGAACCGGTGCGGGACACGACGGTTTCGAATTCGACACGCGGATACTCGCCGAGCTCGGCCGCTCCGTTTCGGCGCCGGATTACCTTGCGGCGCTCGGACGGTGGGCGGAGTACACACGCGGACTCGCCGCGTTCCACGAGCGGTACGATCTGCTGCTGACCCCGACGATGGCCTACCCACCGGCGCGGATCGGGCAACTCTCGACACCGGGGTGGATGCGGACCGTCGGACGTCTGCTCATCGCAACCCGGCTCGGCCGGGTAGCGCACTGGGGCGGGCTCGTGGACAGGATGGTCGACGAGAACCTCGCTCGCACCCCGTACACCCAACTGGCGAACATCACCGGACGTCCCGCGATTTCCGTGCCGTTGCATTGGACGGCCGACGAGGTGCCGCTGGGTGTGCAGTTCGTGGCACCCCTCGGCGGGGAGGGGCTGCTGCTCTCGCTCGCGGCCGAACTCGAGCAGGCGCAGCCATGGTTCGACAGGCAACCGCCGCTGCTCCCCGTGGGGGGATCACCCGCCCGGTAGATCGTGGACCCGTGGGGTCACTGCGGTTCGAGGACGAATACCGGGATCTCTCGGTCGGTCTTCGTCTGGTACTCGGCGTAGTCGGGGAACGCGGCGACCGCCCGTTCCCACCACTGCGACTTCTCGGCGCCGGTCACCTCGCGCGCGACCATATCGTGCACGGCGGTGCCGTCCCGCAACTCGACGTGTGGTTCCGCCTTGACGTTGTAGTACCAGACCGGGTGCTTGGGGGCACCGCCGAGCGACGCCACAATCGCGTACTTCCCGTCGTGTTCGACGCGCATGAGCGGGATCTTCCGCAGTTTGCCGGTTTTCACGCCCTTCGTCGTGAGCAACACGACGGGCTTGCCGTTCAGAGTCAAGCCCTCGGTACCACCGGACGACTCGATCAGTTCGGCTTGGTCCGCGGACCATTTCAACGGGCTCGGTTCGTATTCACCGGTGAGTGCCATGACTCCCAGTATGACTCTTGACGAGGGTGAATTGCTGGACATCGATGAGACGACGCCGGAAGTTCTCGGCGCAGCCGGTGAGGTATTCGATATACCGCTGGTACACCTCCTCGGACGCCAGTCGTACCGCGTCGTCGTGGTGGGATTCGAGGGCGCGTGCCCACCGATCCAGAGTGCGTGCATAGTGCGGTTGCAGCGACTCGATGTTCTGCACCCAGAAACCGTTTCGCTGGGCACCGGTGATGATCTGGTCCCGCTCGGGGAGCTGCCCGCCGGGGAAGATCTCCCGCATGATGAACCGCAGAAACAACGCGTCTTCGCGCGTGACGTCGACTTTCATGGCGTCGAGCAGCGCCTTGGAGTGGCCGACGATGGTGTGCAGCAGCATCCGTCCGTCGTCCGGCAGCAGGCGCGCGGTGCGTTCGAAGAATGTGTCGTATCGCTGGCGGCGGAAATGCTCGAACGCGCCGATGCTCACGATCCGGTCCACGGGTTCGTCGAAGTCCTCCCAGCCCTGCAGCCGGACCGCTGCGGTGCGGCCACCCGGGGGCAGCTGCGAGATCAGGCCGGAGACATGCTCGTACTGGTTGAGGCTCAGGGTGAGGCCGATGACGTCGACGTCGAAGCGGTCGATTGCCCGCAGCATCGTCGAGCCCCACCCGCACCCGATGTCGAGAAGTGTCATCCCCGGCCGTAGATCGCATTTACCCAGCGAGAGATCGACTTTCGCAAGCTGTGCCTGCTCGAGGGTCATGCTGTCGTGCTCGAAGTACGCGCAACTGTAGGTTCGGGTCGGGTCGAGGAACAGGGCGAAGAACTCGTCGGACAGATCGTAGTGAGACCGGACGTTTTCGTAGAACGGTGTCAGTTTCGGCATCGAGCGGCCCTCCGCAATCGCCAGTTCTATATTCGGATACCGGTTTCGGCCGGCACTGTTGCCCGCGCATACCAGGCACGGGCATCGAGAGAGAACGATCCCGCAGGCAGGGCCGCTCGGCACGCTTCGCGCATATCCGCCTGCCGGTCACCCGACAGCGACTGCAGGTACTGCCCGGCCGGGCCGACCCCGAACGTGAACGGCTCCCAGAAGTCGTCGAAGTCGACGTAGTCCGCGTGCGCCGTGATCGCGCCACCGACCACATCGATCAGACCGGCTCGGCGAAACCGCTCCGCGATGTCTCCCTCGGCGGTACCGGCCATCGCGACCTCGCCGTCGACGCCGGGGTCCACCCGACGCGCTGCTGTCCAGAACAATCGGAGCATCGTCATGCCGCCGGCCGTGGTATCCCACATGCAGGCGGCGACGGTGCCACCGGGCCGGGTCACGCGTGCCATCTCGCGCACTCCCTGCTCGGGATCGCTCATGAAGCCGAGCACCAGGGAGGCCAACGTGGAGTCGAACACTCCGTTCGCCCACGGCAGGTGTTCGGCGACGCCCTCACGGACGTCGATACCCGGATCGATCCGGCGGCACGCCTCCGTGAACTGGGGTGTCGGATCGATGGCCGCGACATTGGTCGCGCCCACCCGCGCCACGAGTTCCCGCGTGAGCCCGCCCGGTCCGCAGCCCACGTCGCACACCCGCCGACCGGGAACCACATCGGCGGCATCGGCGAGTGCGGGCGCCAGCGTCGGTGCGTAGCGTCCCATGAAGCGGTTGTAGCGCTCGGCCGGTGCGGCGAACTGCATATCGGAATTATGCGGCTCCGCGATCCTGGATGGGGGCCACTCGGTGTTTCTGGTCGGGACGACCGTCCGGTCGTGCGGAACGCGTCTGAAATACTGGCGACCGTGAACGAGGCTCACGATCAGGCGGTGCAGGTGTCGACGGGAACGACCATCGAACGATTCCGGATCTCGACCATGGGGTCCGGAGACGGACTCGACACGGTGGCCGTCGCCGAACTCGTCAACACCGTCTACGCAGTCGCGGAGGACGGTATGTGGGCCGACGGATGCACCCGGACGAACCCCTCGGAGATCGCTGAGATGGCCCTGTCCGGTCAGCTCGTCGGGGCGTGGCAGGGTGATCACCTCGTCGGTTGCATCCGCGTGGTGTGCCCCGCCGAGGGTGCCGGAGAGAACACGGCCGAGTTCGGAATGCTGGCGGCCGCACCGCAATTTCGGGGTCTCGGTGTGGGCCGCGAACTTGTGCGGTTCGTCGAGGAGCAGTGCGCCGCTGCGGGCTGCGAAACGATGCAGCTCGAAGTCATCCGGCCTCGCGATACCCCGTTGTCGTCCAAGGACTTTCTGGCACGGTGGTACACGCAGCTCGGGTACCGTCTCGCGGCCACCGGGCCGGTCGGAACGCCCCACCCGGAACTTGTGGAGTCCCTCGTGGTTCCGTGCGAGGTCGACACCTACCGCAAGGTGTTGCGCCCGGAACGAGAGAAGTAGTAGTCGCGCATCGGTCCGCGGGGTGGTGATTTGTTCGGTGGGCCCTCTCGCGCGCGTCCACTCGAGCTGACCGGAAGCCGCAATCGGCGGCGGGTGCGTCCGAATCGCAGGTGGTTCGTCTGAGGAAGCGGACTCCCACCCACCTCGGGTGGGAGCGCACCTTCTCCTGAGAGGAACCCTCCGATGACCATTCACCTGTTCGTCCCCGCCGGAAACCGTCCCGAGGGTGTGCAATGAGCGCCCCGGCCGTCATGGTCGAGGATCTGCACGTCGCGTACGGCAAGACGTGGGCACTCGACGGCGTCGACCTGGTCGCCGCCGCCGGAAGCACGCTCGGGGTGCTCGGCCACAACGGTGCCGGCAAGACCACCCTGATCCGCACCCTGACCACTCTGGTGCATCCCACCATCGGCCGCGTGCAGGTGTCCGGTCTCGACGTGGTCACCGACGCCACCGCGGTGCGCCGCGGCATCGGGGTGACCGGCCAGTACGCCGGACTCGACGAGTTCCTCACCGCTCGGGAGAACCTGGAGCTGATCGGCCGCCTGACCGGGCTGCGCCGCACCGCCGCCCGTACCCGCGCCGACGCGCTGATCGACCGACTCGGGCTGCACGAGTACGCCGCCCGGCGGGTCGGGGAACTGTCCGGTGGTACCCGTCGCCGGGTCGATCTGGCCGCGAGTCTCGTCGGGTCCCCGTCGGTGCTCTTCTTGGACGAGCCGACCACCGGCCTGGACCCGATCGCCCGCGCCGGGCTCTGGAACGTCGTCGAGGAACTGACCGCGTCCGGCACCACGGTCGTGCTCACCACCCAGTACCTCGAGGAAGCCGACCGGCTCGCCGACCACATCGTCGTTTTGAGCCGGGGCCGGGTCGCCGCCCGCGGCACCCCCGCCGAGCTGAAACAGATTGTCGGCGGCAAGGTCCTGACCGCCACCGTCCCTACCTACCGGCTTGCCGATCTGCCGTTCGTCCCGGACACCGACCACCGGCTCGGCGGCGACCGGGTGCGGGTGTCGGTCACCGTCGACGACGCCCCCGCCGCGACCGAACTGGCCGCCCGACTTCACCTGGCCGGCATCGAAGTCACCGACCTGGACGTGACCTCGCCGAGCCTCGACGACGTCTTCACCCACCTCGCCCATACCACCGGAGCCCACCGATGAGCACTACCCACACCGCCACTGCGATCGGGCGGTCCTCGTTCGGGGGTCGGCTCGCCGCCCTCACCGTCCGCAACCTGCGTACCAGCGCCCGCGTCCCCCAACTGCTGATGTTCTCGCTGACCATGCCGATGGCGATGCTGGTGCTGTTCAGTCAGGTGTTCCGCAGCGTCGCCGCCGGGCCAGGTTTCCCGGCCGGGATCGGCTACATCGTCTTTCTCACCCCCGCCATGCTCGCCGTGTCCACCGTGATGGCCGGCACCAACGCCGGAGTGTCGGCGGCGATCGATCACACCAACGGTCTGCACGACCGGTTCGCGGCTCTGCCGATGCGGTCGTCGCTGCCGGGCGTGGCCCGCACCCTCAACGAGGCCGTATTCACTCTCGTCCGTGCCGCGCTGCTCGGGATCGCCGCCGTCGCTTTGGGTTTCGAGTTCTACGGCACCGCACTGGATGCCGTCGCCGCGCTCGTGGTGCTTGTGGTGCTGGCCGGGGCGATGAGCGCCTTGTTCGGGTTGATCGGGGACCGGCTCCGCCGCCCGGACGTGGTCCAGTTCGCGGGAATGATGGTGATGATGCCGCTGATGTTCATCTCGAGTGCGTTCGCGCCGATCGAGACGATGCCCGGTTGTATGCAGGGCCTGGCGACGGTGAACCCGGTCGCGCACGCCACCGACGCCCTGCGCGGGCATGTCCTCGGCACCGCCACTGCCGGTGACACCATCGCCGCCCTGGTCGCGGCGCTCGGATTGTGGGCCGCGGTCACCGCCGTCCCCGTCCTCGCCCGACCCATGCGGTCCGCACGCGGCCGTTGAACACCGACGTATCCGCCCCGCCCCTTCCCTCTGCGGGGAAGGGGCGGGGCGGTTCTGCGGATGCGTCCGGTGCGGGGTCGACAGCGCTCATGAGGCGGCGTCGAGCAGTTGCATTTCCTCCGCCACGACCAGATCGACCTCTTCACTGGTCAGGCCCGACAACAGGTGTGTGGTCAGCATCGCTCTCACCTCCTCACGGCGCTTCTACTGATACGTCGAACCGGAGCATCCGGAATCGACATCGACATCCGTACAGACGAAGTTCCCCGGCTCCGGGTGCACCCGTGCACCCGTGCGGCCGGGCGCGGCGCAGACTGCGTCCGTTCGCAGTCACCGTCGTCCGTACTTCTGCAAGGACCCTGATCAAGTGGTCGCCATCCGCGCCCTCAAGAGCGGATGCTGGACACGGAGAGGAACTCCAGACCATGAACGAGGACACGGCCACCGCGACCACACCCCAGCCGGAACCGGCTGATCTCGACCGGCTCTGGCGTCACTTCTCGAGCGACCTACGGGCCTTCATCGCCCGCCGGGTCTCTCGGCCCGAGGACGCCGACGACATTCTGTCGATCGTGTTCCTGCGCATGGCCAAGAGCCTCGACAATCTGCGTGAGCAGGACCGGCTCCTCGGCTGGATGTATGCCATCACCCGCAACGCGATCACCGACTACTACCGCTCGGCGCCCCATCGGCGTGAGCTTGCCGTCGACACCGTCCCCGACAACCCACCGGACGGCGACCCCGACACCGACGAGGCGGCGGAGAAGGAACTCGCGTCGTGCCTGGTGCCGATGCTCTCCGGGCTGCCCGCCGAGCAGGCCGCGGCAGTGAGGATGGTCGACCTCGACGCCCGAACCCACGCCGCTGCGGCCGACGAGGCGGGGATCTCGGTGTCCGGGATGAAGTCCCGTGTCCAGCGTGGGCGCGCCACCCTCCGGGCCCGATTGCACGCCTGCTGCCGGATCAGTCAGGACCACACCGGTCACGTGCACGACTACCGCCTGCGCGGCGGATCCTGCGACTGCGGGGCGACAACACCGGCGGACCGGTAGCCGGGTTTGCAACGTGGCTACGGCTGGAGCAGTACGTCCAGGCCCCGTTGGAAGTCGGTGACACGTCGAGAGAGGGCGTGGTGGCCACCGTTGACGATTTCCGAGACCCGGACGATTCCAGTGGTGTCCGCGACCTGGTTGAGGTCGCGTGAGGTCCAGTACCAGGCGGCTGTGGTGAAGGCGTTCTCCGGCGTGGCGAGCCATTCGGGGTGGGCTACGTAGTCCACCCCGGTGTCCTTGCTCAGCTTCTCGTAGTTGTGCCGACCGGTGATCTGGATGGCGCCGCGGCCCTTGTAGCGTTCGCCGTCTCCGGGCTGGGTGTTGCCGAGGTCGGCGCGACCCTCGTAGGCGCGTCCGGACGCGTATTCCTCGAAGGTGCGGAAGGAATCGGATTCGACAGCGAGCTGGGCTATGAATGCGGCCTGGCGGACCGGCGTGTCGATGTCGTTGTGTGTCATCGCGTCGTTCAGCGGGGCGATGTACTGATCGATCTTCTCGGCCTGGATACCCGGCACGATGTGCGCCAGTTCGTCGGGGGTGACGGTTGGTGGTGCCTGCCCCGGAGGGGGCGTCGGGGTGGGCTCTGCCGCGACGTCGGACCCCTGGGAGGAAGACGTGGGATCGACGGTTGCCGAGTTGTCCGCCCCCGCCCAACCCCCGTCGGAGAGTGTCCCGAACTCCAGCTTCAGGAGCAGGTCGCCGGGTTCCTGGTACCGAGTCGCCGCGGAGGGGGCCGGGTCGGCGTTGGCGGCGGACGTACCGAGCCCGACGGCGGTGGTGGTGACGGTGGTGGTCATGGCCGCAGCGGCGATGACGGCACGGAAACGGCGCGAAGGTGAAACGGACATGGGTCGTGCTCCAAGATTCGGCCGACGTTCGGTTCGGCCTCCGAAACGGGGCCACGGGCGTCACCGAAGGGAGATCGTTGCTCCCCCGACAGATCACCATCGAGCGGCCTTGAGGTCACAACCAGGTAACGGTGCAGCTAGGCGGGTTTTCAAGGCATCGTGCCCAACGTCATCTTGACGTAGTGCAAGTGACACACGCCGCACTCGCCTTCGATCCGGCGCTCCCCGAACCACGCGGCGACACCGCCGGAGACCGAGGCCGCAGCCACCGGCCTGCCCCGCGTAACCCCACGGGGAACCGATACTGTGGCGTCATATTTCGTGTTGCTGCAACATGATTCGGCAAGAACTCTGTTCGGGCGAGGACTCTCACCGCTTTTCCTGCCGGACCGGCGCCGACGTGCGCTGCACCCGGTGCCTACCCGACACGAACCGGAGATCACAACCTCTGCCGACGGCCCCCACCGCGGCCGGCCTGTGCCTCATCCCACACACAGCCACGTCGATCCGCCGCAATCCGGTGTCACCCCGTTTCACCGTCACGGCGGCGCGCAACCGGTCCTTCTCGGAGCAGCGAACGCGTCCGGCGGTGATCGTGGCCACTGCGTCGAGGTGCATGGATCGGGGGCGGGGCCGAGCGCCGATGAGACACGCTGAAGTCACAGCGCACGGACAGCGGTGCGGTGCGAGCCCGTTCGCACGCACCGCACACCGGTGTTGCCGGGTGGAAGCGCTACTGGCAGCCGCACCCGCCGCCGACGGTGGCTACCGGACCGCAGCACGTCGCCTTCTCGCTGTGATCGCAGCAGGTGGTCTGTCGTTCGGTGCTGCAACACGTGGGCGCCGCGGCTTGTGACGTTGCGTCCGTCCGATCCGTCGCCGGGTTCTCGAACTCGTTGGGGTCGGTCATGGTGACTCCTCGATCCGTGGGGTTGGGTACCGGATCAGACGGAGGAGGACGAGAAAGGACGCAACCTCGGAACGGTCGTGATCACCGCGCGTCAGTCACGGCCGGGCAGTGGACGCTGGGGGATCACCGGCCGCGCGAGCGGGTGTCGCACCCGTCGTTTCGCTCCGGCGTAGACCTGCACGGTTTCGTCGGCGACACGCTTCCAGTCGAAGTCGTCGGTGAGGCGGGCCCGCGCGGCCCGCGCGCGCTCCTGTGCGGCCTGCGGGTCGTCGAGGGTTTCGCGGACCGCCGACACCAGCCCCACAACCTCACCCGGCCGGAACGACAGCCCGGTGACACCGTCGACGACTGCCTCCCCGAGCCCCCCGGCGGTCGAGGTGACGAGAGGGATGCCCGCAGCGGCAGCCTCGAGCGCGATGATCCCGAACGGTTCGTAGCGGCTGGGCAACACGATCGCGTCGGCGCCGTGCAGCCAGCCGAGAAGTTCGGTGTGATCGAGATTGCCGAGGAACGTCACCGACCGCATCACCCGATGCGTGCGCGCCTGCTCGCGCAGCCACCCGAACTGGGTGCCCTCACCGGCGACGACGAGTGTGGTGCCCGGGTGCGACCGGCGAATCCGCGGCAGGGCGGCGATCGCGTCCTGTACGCCCTTCTCGTACTCGAGTCGGCCGACGAACAGCAGCCGCGCCGGGCCGGACCGAGGCTCGCGCTCGCGGAACGACCATGTAGTGATGTCGATTCCGTTGCGGATCACGGAGATCTGCGGGAGATCGGGTCCGTACAGTTCGGTGACCTCGTCGTGCATCGACGCCGAACAGGTGATCAGCGCGTCGGATTCGTGGGCGAGCCACCATTCGACCGAGTGCACCTGACGGTTCGTCTTGCCCGACAGCCACCCGCTGTGCCGGCCGGCCTCGGTCGCGTGGAGCGTGGATACCAGGGGGACGTCGAAGTATTCGGCCAGCGCGATCGCGGGATGGGCGACGAGCCAGTCGTGTGCGTGCACGACGTCCGGATACCAGCCGTCTCCGATTCCGCCTCTGCTCAGCCCGACCCCCGCGCGCACCATCGCGTGGCCCATCGCG
>NZ_JAUZMZ010000072.1:0-23800 GCF_036327435.1 Rhodococcus chondri
TGCCGAGCCCACCGTGCTGCTCCGGGACCGCGAGCGCCCCGACACCGATCTCGGTGCCGAGCACCGCCCAGAGCTCACGGTCGATCGGTCCGTCGCGATACACGCGCTCGGACCGGTCTTCTGCGGGGTCCGCCTTGCCGATCACCGACCGGATGGTGTCGGTGAGGAGCGCGGTGTCCTCCGGCGCTGCCGCGTTTCCGAGAATCATGCTGTCGCCTTTCATGGGTATGGAGAGTGTGGACGCCGGATCCGCCGCCCGCACGGCAGCCCGTTCAGTCCGAGGACGGAAGGGGGCGGGCCTGCTTCTCGCTGAGCACATCGGTTCCGACGGAGAGTGGTCCGGCGCCGGGACGTACACACACGACCTCGACTCCGCCGCCCTCGTATCGCTTGCCCATCACAAGTCCGGTCACCGCCGACGCCGAATCCGCGGCGGGGACGGCGTCCACGGCCATCGATTCACCACCGCACAGCAACGGTCCGGTGACACCGCTGTCGACGCGCACGATGACGACCTCCGCGCTGCACACCGGGCTCTTCAGGCGTTCTCCAACTTTCATTTCCACTGTTCCTCTCGTGGTGGGACAAGGGCGGACCCCGTCCCGAAGTGATGTTCGGTGTTCCCGCGCAGGTGCGGCGTGGTACTCACTGACTCGCGCCGAACAGTCGCGCGAATTCGACACGGAAAGCCTCGACGTCCTCGCTGGTGACAACCCGGTTGTTGACCCAGATGTTCTCGGCCGGAGTGGCAGCCGACGTCACACCGGACAGGACCGCTCCCGCGCGGTTCGCGACCGCTTCCTGGCCGGCCTTCGTCACCAGAAAATTCGCAAAGAGCTGCGCCGCATTCGGATGCGGAGCGTCCGCGACGACACCGGTGTGGAACGCCGCACCGAACACCGGAGTGGGCAGGGCCGAGTCGACAGGGGCGCCAGCCTTCTTCTCGGTGGTCAGCGGCACGGTGTATACGGCGGCGGCGAGCTCACCGGACGTGAGCGCCTGGCTCATCGCCTGGGCTCCCGGATATGTTCGAGGCTGTTGTGCGGCAAGCTTTTCGACAAAATCTGGCGAGACGACGTCATTCAAGTAGTCGTAGAAGTCGACGATCGCGGCCGATACCGGAAGGACCACACCGATCTTCCCACCGGTCAGAGACGGGTCGAGCAGGTCCTCGTATCCCGAAAGACCGTCCGGGACCCGGTTCGTATTCCAGCCATACGTCAGTACGGCAGCCGACGACGTGAAGATCGTGTCATCGATCATGAACTTGTCCCGATCGAACTCGGGCGCGTCGAACGCCGGGCCGGTCACCGGCACGAAGTAACCCTCCGCGACCTGCTGGTCGATCCAGGGTCGGGCCGCCGACGCGACGACATCCGCCGTCTTCCGTCCTGTTTCGGATTCCGCCGCGAGTTTGGTCTGCAGGTTGGCGTCGTTGTCCCGGACGATGTCGACCGTGATGCCGTAGGCAGATTCGAAACTCGTCGCAGCGCTCTGCAGATTGTCGGTTGCCTGCCCGGTGAAGTACGTTACCGACCCTTCCTGCTTGGCCGCTTCGATCACCTCCGTCCAGGCAGCGTCGCCGGTCGGACCGAGATCCTCGGCGGCGACCTCGGTGGTCGAACCCGAACCGCAGGCAACAGCGGTGAAAGTCAGAGCGGCGAGGCCCAGCACGCCGAGAGAGCGGCGCAGCGACGAGATTCTCATGGAAAACGACCTTTCGGGCAGTACGCAAGGGGCGGTATACGGAGCGGAGCGCCGTGCGGGGTGGAACGCTCTCACGCGGTCCGGTTTCGGGATTCGCGCCAGGTCAGTCCTCGATCGGCCCGGATCTCCGGGGGGAGTCCGAGCAGTCGCTCGGCGACGATGTTGCGTTGGATCTCGTCCGAACCGCCGGCGATGCTGTAGCCGGGGGCACCGAGGACGTGGGCGTTCCATCCGTACGTCCACTTCGCGCCGGTGTCGGCAATGAGATTGCGGCCCAATATGGTTCGCGCGGCTCGGGACACCGCGGTCAACTTGTCGACCCACTGGATCTTCCGCACGGACCCGACCGCAGACGGAGCGGCATCGGCGTCGCGGGCCTGTCGGTCCCGCAGCAGGTCCACATGCGCAAGCTGCTGTCGCAGGTACACCCGCGCGAGCAGATCCCGCACCAGCGGATCGCCGTCTCGTCCCAACGTCCGCGCGGTCTCGACGAGCTGGGAGAACTGCCCGCCGACATTGGCCGTGTTCGAGCCGCCCTCCCGCTCGAACGCGAGTGTGGTCAGCGCCACCGACCAGCCCTTTCCGACCTCACCGAGACGCAGCGAGTCGGGGATACGGACCTGATCGAGGAAAACTTCGTTGAAGCTGCTGCCACCGGACATCTGTCGGATCGGACGAATCTCGACCCCGGGCGCATCCAGCGGGATCAGGAACGCCGTCATCCCGGCATGCTTGGGCTGGTCCGGATCTGTCCGCGCAATCAACTCGCCCCACTCGGCGAACTGTGCGCCCGAGGTCCATACCTTCTGGCCCGTGATGACCCAGTCGTCGCCGTCCCGCACGGCCTTGGTGGCCAGATTCGCGAGGTCGGAGCCGGCGCCCGGTTCGGAGAAGAGCTGGCAGGCAAGCAGATCGCCGCGGAGCATACCCGGAAGGAAGTCACGCTTCTGCATGTCGGTACCGAGCAGTCGAATGGTCGGTGCGATCAAATGCATGGTGACCGAAAACAATTCGTGCGGACGCAACGGGCAGAGCTCGTTCTCGATCCGCGCGAACGCCTCGGCGGCCTCCGTGCCCAGATCGGCTCCACCGAACTCCACGGGCCAGTCGAGGGCACCGAACCCGGCGTCGAGCTTGGCCTTCTGCCACGCGCGGTGCTGGTCGAGGAGAGCTTTTTCTTCCCCGAATTCGAGGTCGTGGAACACCGCCACATCATAGAAGTCGTCGGCGCGGTCGAACCCGAGCCGGTCGACCGTCTCGGTGACCCACACGCGGGCACGAGACTCGAACTCAGAAGGGGGCATTCTTCCTCCACTGTGATGGCTGTGCGTCCGAAAGGGACTCGCCGACCGGTCCGGACTCCCGGGACTGCGCCCATACCTATGGAATGCGCAATCGATTCGGTCCAGTTGAACATTGGTAACATACGCATATTAGCGGAGATTTAAGTCACAGTCCATAACCAAAGACGATTTGAATCACCCGATCTGCTCACCTATGAGACGATCGCCGGCGCGCCCGGGGTCCCAGGCGCGCCGGCGATCGGAGGTACTCGACGCTTCAGTAGAGGTTGTACAGCGCAGCAGCGTTGTCGTGCAGAATCTTCCGGGCGTCCGCCTCGGAGAGATGCGAGAAGTTACGGCGCAGGTAGTCGTCCGGGCGCACCGCGTCCGACGCCGGGCCCGGGGACATGGAGGTCGGGTGCGGGTAATCGGTCTCGTACAGGATGTTGTCCGCGCCGAGCTGGTCGATCGCGCTACGCGCCGAGTCCTGCTCGAACCAGAAGCAACCGTAGATCTGCCGCTTGAAGTACTCGCTCGGCAACAGTTCGTAGTTCGGATGCTCCTTGTGTACGCCACTGTTCCGCCACTGCCAGTCCATACCCTCTAGGGCGAAGGGCATCCAGCCGATGCCCGACTCGACCGACACGAACTTGAGCTCGGGGAACCGATCGCAGATGCCACCGAAGATGAGCTGCGAGAGGGTGCGGGCGTTGTCCATGAAGAACGAGATGCCCATCATTCCGTAGTTCGCCGCGGTGCCGTTGCTGGCATGCCCGAACCCACTGAGGTCGACCTCGCCGGAGGCGATATGGAAGTTGATCGGCAGCTTCTTCTCCTGCGCCGAGGCCCACAGCCGGTCCCAGTAGGGATCGGTCAGCACCGGAAGTCCGAAGGCCGCCGGATTCTGCGTGAACACCAGACCCTTGTGCCCGGCCGCCGCTACGCGTTCGACCTCGGCCAGCGTGGCCTCCATGTCCCAGAAGGGCAGGATGCCGACCGGGATGTAGCGCCCGGGCGCGAACTCGGCCCATTCGGTCAGGTAGTCGTTGTAGGCCTTGATGCACTCGATCTGCAGCTCGTTGTCGCCGTTGGCCTGCAACGTCTTCGAGCTGAAGACCGCGACATTCGGGTAGAGGATCTGCGCATGGATTCCGTAGTCGTCCATGAGGGTCAGACGCTTACCCGGATCCCACGAGCGAGGATCGGTGTCGACGAAGCGCGGCGGGCAAGCCGGCGGGTATTCGTGCCAGCCTGCCATCGCAGGCGCACCCACGGCGCTCATCCGGGTACCGGAGACGAACCACGCCTCGTCACCGCGGTCCTCGTCCCAGCGCACGTGGGGAACCAGGTCTCCCCACTTCTTGGTCGACACCCGGGACGTCCACAGGTCCGGGGGTTCGACCACGTGGGTGTCAGTATCGATGATCTTGATGTCGCGAAGGTCGTACACGAATTCCTCCTCGGAAATCAGGTGTTTGGTCGGGCGATCTACGTCCTATGGATTGCGTACGTCCGAACATTACGAATATACGCATATTAACGGAGATCCAGCTCACAGTCCAGAGCTGAAAATCTCAGGTGTGCTCCGCCGATTCACCGCTCGGACGAAGCCGGGAGGCGTTACTTGATGGCGCCGACGATCTTGAGCTGCATGATCCGGTCCCAGTCGAGGCCGTGCTCGAGCAGGACATCTTCGGTGTGCTCCCCGTGTTGGGGAGCACGTGTGAACGCCGGGGACTCGCCGTCGAACTGCGTGGGAGCGGCCACCAGATCGAGCGTCCTGCCGTCCTCGTACTCGATGGTTCCGACAAATCCGTTCGCAAGCGCCTGCGGGTCTTTCACCACATCGAGGGGCCGGCGGAAGACGTCCCACTGCCCCTCCTGCTTGCCGAGGATGTCCGTCCACTCCGCGAGGGTGCGGGAGGCGAACAGCTCGGTGAGCTCGGCGGTGCATTCGCGGGTGTTACGAGCCCGGTCGTCGAACGTCGCGAACCTCGGATCGTCCGCCAGTTCCGGACGGCCGATCGCCTCGCACAGCCCCGGCCAGTACTTCTGGCTCTGCAGCAGCGCGAGGTGGATGTACCGTCCATCGCTCGTCCGGTAGATGTTCGACACCGGGTTCACCGGAGCGAACCGGTCCGGATACGGCAACTCCGGCGCCCCCACCATCTGGCAGCCCGCGATCGTGGCCTGCATCGCCCATGCGCCGACCGAGAACAGGGAAGTGTCGACGACGATTCCCTCCCCTGTTCGTTCGCGATGCAGCAGTCCGGCCGCGATCCCGCCGGCGAGAGCCATGCCGCTCTGCGAGTCGCCGAAGGCCGGACCGGGCATGTTGGCGGGCCAATCCAGATCATCGGGCGCGATCGATCCGGCAGCACCCGAGCGGGCCCAGTACGTGATGCCGTCGAATCCACCCTTGTCGCTCTCCGGACCCAGAGCACCCTGAGCCGTGCCGCGCGCGTACACGATTCGCGGATTTCGGGCCATGATGTCGTCGACGTCGATCCCCAGCTTGGCCCGGGCGTCGGGCAGGAAGTTGGTCATGAACACGTCGGCCGTCTCGACCAGCTTCATGAGGACTTCGCGCCCCTCCGGGTTGGCGATATCGAGAGCGATCGCCCGCTTACCGCGGTTGTTGACCTCCCACAGACTGGCCAGGCCGTCGACGTTGCTGGGCACGCCCCACGCCGCCGTCGACCGTGTCGGGTCGCCGAAGTCCGAGTGCTCGACCTTGATCACGTCGGCTCCCCAGTCGGACATGATCACTCCCGCGGAGGGGACGAACGCGTACAGCGCGACCTCCACGACCTTGATCCCGTTCATCACCTTGGTCATCGAGCGTTCTCCTTCGTCGTACCGCAGTCACGGGACTGCGCGCGGGGGGTGGAAGTAACCGTCGATCGGATCCGCTTCAGCAAAGGGCGGATGCGAGGGGCCTGCCTTCGAGTTCGGCCGGAAACACCATAACTATAGCAATGTTTTGTGCGTTGTACATCACACCCGGTCCGGCCCGAGGGTCGCTTCACCCCGAAACGCGCTCAATACAGCGATTCACCACCGTCGACGACGAGATTGGTGCCGGTGACGAAGGACGAGTCCGGGCTCGCCAGATACAGGGCCGCGCTCGCCATGTCGGCCGGCGTACCCGCGCGTCCCATCGGTACCGTCGCCGCACGTTCGTCGAAGAGCGAGTTGCGTTCCAGCGTCAACGGAGTCGCCGTCACGCCCGGGGACAGTGCATTGACCCGCACCCCGGTCGCCGCCAACTCGTAGGCCGCCAACCGCACCAATTGGTTCAGCCCCGCCTTCGCCGTGCCGTACGGAACGAGCGACGGCCGCGCGCCCAGCGCGCGAATCGACGACACCACGATGATCGACCGGTTCGCCCCCTCGTGGCGCACCATCGATCGAGCGGCGGCCTGCACACAGAAGAACGTCCCGGTGAGATTGAGATCGATGCACGAGGACCACTGCTCGGGCGTCAGTTCGAGAAAGGGCACGGGCGAGCCACCGCCGGCGTTGGCCACCATGATGTTGAGCGGACCGGAGTCGGCTTCGGCGCGGGCGAACATGGAAGAGACGGAGTCCGTGTCGCCGATGTCGGCAACGATGCCCGCCACACGCGAGTCGTCGCCACATCGTTCGCGCAGGGCGTCGACCGCGGTATCGAGCACCTCCCGACGCCGCGCCGCAATCGACACCGTCGCTCCCGCATCGAGTAGCCGCTCGGCGATTCCGCGTCCGATTCCCTCACTTCCGCCTGTGACCAGGGCATGCTGCCCGGTGAGCACGTCGCCACCGGTGGTGTTTTTCGTCGAGGATTGTGCAACTGTGGTCTGGGTCATGGTTATGGGTATAGCATTGGCGACACGAAACATAGCCATAATTAGATGAGATTGCCTGGCCAGCGAAGATCAAATCCCTATACTCGGACCAGGCGCACGTGCAGGGGCACGGGGGGCGGCCACCAGCTATCGAACGGACGAGGACATCCATGACGCGCAACACCACGAGTTCGCCGACAGGCACCGCAGAACTGAGACGCGCCATCGCGATGACACGTAACGAGAAGGTCTCCCGCACCGTGGCCCGCATGGTCGCGAAGGAGATCGCCGATCGTAGGCTCGCCCCGGGCTCCCCGCTGGATGCCGAGAACGAGATGGCGAAGCGTTTCGGCGTGGGCCGTGCCTCCGTCCGCGAAGGACTGCGCCTGCTCGAAGCCCAAGGACTCGTGACGGTTCGGCAGGGACTCGGTGGCGGGCCGATCGTGTCGGAGCCGTCCGGTAGCGAGTTCGGCGATACCCTGTCGATGTACCTGCAGGCGAAGGGCATCCGATTTCGGGAAGTTGCCGAGGCCGCCCTCGAAATGGAGGGCATGGCCGCCGCGATGCTGGCCGAGCGGGTCGCGGCAGGCGAGGAGATCGACCTCGATGCGCTGGCAGGCAAGAAGATCGACCTCGAAATGTCCAACGAGGAAGTGACCGAGAACGCGGTCAGCTTCCACACGATGTTGCGGAACATGGCAGGGAACTACGTGCTCATGCTCACCGGTTCCGCGCTGGCTCACATCTACACCGATCGCATGATCGGCGCACATCCGGAGGAGTGGGACGCGGACGAACGCGAGGGGTTCGAGGAACCACACCAGGCGATCCACGACGCGATCGCCGCCGGGGACCCGGACCGCGCCCGACGACTGGCCCGCGAGCACATGCGTGAAGTCATCGATCGCGTCAGTTCACAGAACCCGCGAATGCTGGACGAACGCGTGGATTGGCACTAGAGGGCGTCCATCGGTCTCCGCATCTCCTTCCCTCGGCGATGACCCCGGCCTCGATCACGAGGCTCGGGGTCCGATCACGCGCGGCGTAACGAGGCGTCTTCGACTGCCCGGCACGTTCTCGCCTGCCTCGCCCTGCGCTGGGCGACGAACCCGATCGGAGACCGTACATGACGAAAACCTCAGAGCTGCAACCGGTCACACTGCCGGATAAGAGCCGGCAACCACGCGCGGTGTGGGCGATCACCTTTGCGGTGGTTGGTGTCTTCATGGGCATCGGAATCGTCAGTCCGATCCTGCGGCCGCTGGCAACGGAGATGAGTGCCACTCCGGCGCAGGTGTCGCTGCTGTTCACGGGCTACATGGCGGTGATGGGCCTTGCGATGATCGTCACCGGCGCGGTCTCGAGCCGCATCGGTGTCCGCAACACGTTGCTGCTCGGGTTGTTCGTCATCGCCGTGTGCGCGCTCGGCGCCAGCGTATCGGGGACGATCGGTCAGGTCATCGGCTTCCGCGCCGGCTGGGGACTCGGCAACGCGCTGTTCGTCGCCACCGCGCTCGCCGCGATCGTCGCTGCAGCGTCCGCCACCTCCAAGGCGATCACCTATTACGAATCCGCTGTCGGTGTCGGCATTGCGATGGGGCCGCTCATCGGCGGAGTACTGGGTCAGATCTCTTGGCGGACGTCCTTTCTGGGCTCCGCAGCCCTTATCGCTGTGGCCTGCGTCCTGCTGCTCGTACTGCTCCCTCGCAACGCGTCGCCCGGCACCCCGACCCCGCTCGTCGCACCCTTCCGCGCACTCGCTCACCCCGGCCTGCTGTCCGTCGCGCTCGTTTCCCTGCTATACCACCTGGGACTGTTCACGCTGTTCGCGTACACGCCGTTCGTCCTCGGGTACAGCGCTGTGCACATCGGTTTCCTCTTTTCCGGCTGGGGTGTGTGCCTGGTGATTACGTCGGTGTACCTCGCGCCGCGACTGCGGGGCCTCCTGGGCGCCATCGGAGCAACGACCCTCATGCTCGTGCTCTTCGCCGCGACACTCGCCGTGGCTGCGGTATTCACCGACAATCCCCCCACCGTCGCAACCTGCATCGTCGTCTCGGGCCTGTTCGTCGGCCCACTCAACACGCTGGTGACCGAGATCGGCATGGATGCGGCGCCGGTGGAAGGCGGCACCGCGGCCGCCGCGTACAGCTTCGTGCGATTCGGCGGTGGCGCGATCGCCCCGTGGCTTGCGACCTGGGCGGGCGAGGCTACGAATCCTCATGTTCCGTTCGCGTTTGTCGCCGGCGCGGCACTGCTCGCGGTGGGCGTGCTGGCCCTCGGTCGGCGAAGGTTGCCCGATCACCACAGCCGGTCCGTGCAGGTGCGGCAAGAATCTTCCGTCAGCGTGGTGACCTGAGCCACTGGTCGCGGTAAGGTATTCGTATCCATCGCGAATATAAGCATGTTTTAGGACCGGTTACCGGTCTTCGGCGTGCGATGAGAACACTTCCCGACTGCCGGCCCTCACCGAAAGGCTCTGCCACATGAGCACACTCCCCAACACCGATCGCACGACGATCGTCACCGGCGGGACCGGCGGTCTCGGCGCCGCAGTGACCCGCCATCTGCTCGAGGCAGGCTGGCGCGTGGTGGTGCCCTGGTACGACGAGTCCGAACTCGACCGCCTCGCTCCGCATCCCCGGCTCGAGATGGTGCGGGCCGACCTGTCCGACGAGCAGGAGGTCGAACAAGTCGTGGCACGAGCAGCCGCCGACGAAAGCCGGCCCCTCTACGGCGTGGTCAATCTCGTCGGCGGTTTCACCTCCGGTCCGCGCGTCCACGAGACGCCCGTCGAGGTGCTCGACGCCCAGCTCTCACTCAACCTCAGGATCGCGTATCTCGTGACACAGTCCGCACTTCCGGAACTCATCCGCCACGGCGGGGGTTCGGTGGTGTGCATCGGCTCCGCCGCCGCCAACCGCCCGTTCCCCGGCGCAGCCACCTATATCGCGTCGAAAGCCGCCGTCGCGGCCCTCGTGCAGAGCCTCGCCGTCGAATACGCCGGCGACAGCATCCGCGTCAACGGGTTGCTGCCGACGATGATCGACACCCCTGCGAACCGGGCTGCCATGCCCGATGCCGACAGGTCCGGATGGGCTCGTCCCGACGACATCGCCGAGGTGATCGGCTTCCTGCTCGACGACTCGTCGCGGGCCGTGAGCGGTGCGACCATCCCCGTCGTCAATGTGGCCGGCACGGACTGACCAGTCTTCCCCACAACAACTTCCGACGTGACGAACCCCGCCTCACCGGCCGGGGTTCGTCACGTCCAGTCGTTCGGCGAGCGCAGCCAGACCTGCACGCCGCTCCCAGAGCGTGTCACCCTTCCACGCGGTATCCGCCCACACCACGACATCGTCGATGCCGTGGTCGCGGTACGAGCGCAGATCGTCGGCCACGGTCTCGTCGGTCACCGCGACGCGGACATAACAGGGAAACTCGTCACGTCGTCCGAGTGCGGCGCGCTGTCGCCGGATCTCGTTCACCATCGTGATCGCCTCGTCGAAACTCGGCGTACCCGAGGAGAACCACGCGTCGCCCAGACGTACGGCGCGCGCCAGGGCCTGCGGCCCGTTACCGCCGTAGACGACGGGTACCCGCACCGGTCGCGGGTGCAGCTGCACCTCGTCGAACCGGTAGTGGGCGCCGTCGTGCGAGAACGGCGCGCCCGCCCAGGCCTTCCTCAGGATCTCCACGCATTCGTCGGTGCGCGAGAAGCGCTTACGGAAGGGGACGCCGAGCGCCGCGAACTCCTCCTCGAGCCATCCGGCACCGACGCCGAAAAGGACTCGGCCGGCGCTCAATTCCTGCACCGTGATCGTGGTGCGCGCGGTGTGCAGCGGATGCCGCAACGCCGTCACGTACACGGCCGTCCCCAACTTGATCCGCGTGGTCGTCGCCGCGATCGCGGCGTGCACCGCCCACGGATCGGTCAGTTCCGTCGAGACATCGACGATCGGACCGGTGTGGTGCTGAGTGGTGCCGGTCGAGGGGTGGTCGCTCGCGTACGCCGTCGGGTGCAGCACATGTTCGCCCAACCACAACGCGTCGAAACCCAGTTCGTCCGCGCACACGGCCAAATCGACCAGATCGCCCGGTGCCATACCGTAGGCACACAGTCCGATCGATGCCATCGCCGTCCCTTCCTCGGAGTCAGCCCGGAAGCAGCCCGAGCGCGCGGCGGGCCAGCGGCTCGACCAGCTCGCCCCGCTGCCCCATGCGGGCGTCGGTGGTCTCACCGCGCACGAAGCGCGCGTAGAGCTGTTGCAGGATCACCACTGTCTTCCAGCAGCCGAACGCCTCGTACCAGTCGATACGCGACAGATCCAGCTCGCTACCCGCGGCGTACCGCTCCACGACCTCGGCTCGCGACGGCAGTTCCAGCCCGTGCATTCCCGGCACGACGATGAACGCCGCATCCGAGTCCGGCGCTACGGTCCGATCCGGCCAGTAGTTGAGCAACGTGCCCAGATCGACCAGCACGTCCCCGGTCGTCGCCATGTCCCAGTCGAAAACCGACTTCACCCGGTCGGGATCGCCGTGCGCGAACTGGCAGTTGTCCACCTTGTAGTCGTTGTGGACGATGCCCGCACGCTGGCCGGCCGGAATATCGGCCCGCAATCGGCGTCCGACCTCGGTGACCAGGTCGCGGGTCGCGGCGGACGGCGCGTACTCCGCGACCGCATCCCACCGCGCCGACCAGCCGTGCACCTGCCGCTCGAGGTAACCGTCGGGCCGGCCCAGGTCGGCGAGATCGCAGGAAGCCGGGTCGACGGCATGCAGATCGGCGAGCGCGTCGATCACGGCCAGACCGATACGCCGGCCCGCGTCCGGAGCGCCCGACATCGAGTCCGGCACCGAATCCCACACCACGACACCCTCGCGGTACTCCGAGACGAAGAACTCCGCTCCGACGACATTCTCGTCGGCGCAGTGCAGCAACGCGCGTGGTGCCCGGTCGTACGCGCGATGCAGACGCGAGAGCACCCGGTGCTCGCGGGTCATGTCGTGTGCGCCGCGCGCGATCTGCCCGAACGGTGGGCGACGCACGACCAGTTTGCGGTCGCCGAACGACACCCGGTACGTGAGATTCGCCGAACCCCGGGGGAACTGGAGGACCGAGAACGGCCCGTCCAGCCCCTCCAGGTGTGTCCGCAGATAGGTTTCGAGTGTCTGCCAGTCCAGGTCTTCACCGTCGCGGACCGGCGCCAATTCCGTACGCGGTTCCTCCGCTGACGACGGCGGTACTGCACGTCCCGTCTCGACGCCGGTCATCACTGCACTCCGAGCGCGGGCAGGCCGAACTTGTCCTCCGCGGCGGTGTTCAACGCCGGCAGGTGCGTCGTGGGGAACAGTCCCGGCGCGGGTGTGGCCGCCTTCAGCAGCTGCTTGGCGATCTGCTGCTTGTGCAACTCCGTAGCGCCGTCGGCAAGACCCATGTGGTAGCTCTCGAGCAGCCACTTGCCGAACGGCATTTCCGTCGAGATGCCGAGCGAACCGTGCAGCTGGATCGCGCGGGAAACCACGTTGTTGAGTACCTTCGGCATCACCATCTTGACGGCGGAGATGTCGGCGATGACCTTCTTGTAGTCGTCGAGTTCGTCGATCTTCCACGCTGTGCGCAGCACGAGCAGCCGGAACTGCTCCAACTCCACCCACGACTCGGCGATCATGTCCTGCACCATCTGCATGTCGGACAGGCTCCGCCCGCGGGTCTGCCGCGACACCGCGCGTTCGAGCATCATGTCGAGCGATGCGCGGACGAGCCCGACGGTGCGCATGGCGTGATGAATACGGCCACCGCCGAGCCTTGTTTGCGCGACGGCGAAGCCCTCGCCTTCCTCGCCGAGGAGGTGATCGGCGGGCACACGCACGTCGGTGTAGCGGATGTAGGCGTGGGTGCCCTCGGACTCGTTGTGTCCCCACACGCCGACATTGCGGACGATCTCGATGCCCGGAGTGTCCATCGGAACGACGAACATCGACGCACGCTTGGTGCGCGGCGCATCGGGATCCGTCACCGCCATCACGATGAGGAACGACGAGAAGCGCGCATGCGAGGAGAACCATTTCTCACCGTTGATGACGTAGTGGTCTCCGTCGCGGACGGCACGGGTGACGAAGCTGGTGGGGTCCGATCCGCCCTGTGGTTCGGTCATCGAGTAGCACGACATGATGTCGCCGTCGATGAGCGGACGAAGGTACCGCTCCTTGAGTTCCGGTGTGCCGTAGTGCGCGAGGATCTCGGCGTTGCCGGAATCCGGTGCCTGGCAGCCGAACACCACGGGGCCGCTGTGCGTCGCACCGAGTATCTCGTTGAGCAGCGCGAGCTTGACCTGGCCGTAGCCCGGACCGCCGAGCTTCGGGCCGAGATGGCACGCCCACAGCCCCTGCTCGCGGACGATCGCCTGCAGCGGCCGGATCACCTTGTTGCGGGTCGGATCCGTCACATCCCACGCGTGCTCGATGACGCGGTCGACGGGAGCGACCTCTTCGTCGACGAACTTCTGCACCCAGTCCAGCTTCTCGCGGAACTGCGGGTCGGTTTCGAAATCCCATGCCATGTCTGTTGTCTCCTACCGGAAGGGTGAAAGCTGAGGGGTTCGCGCGATCAGCGCGTGAGCACGGTGCAGGCGCTGATTCCCGGTGCACCGTAGACGTGGGTGAAACCGACCTTCGGCTCTCCCGGAACCTGACGGTCCCCCGCGGCTCCACGGAGCTGCATCACGTTCTCGTAGACCTGGCGCAAACCGGTGGCGCCGATCGGTTCACCGTTGGCCAGGCAGCCGCCGTCGGTGTTGACCGGGATGGGCCCGCCGATTTCGGTGGCGCCGGAACGGATCAGTGCTTCCTGCTCGCCGTGCTTGCACAAGCCGGTCTCGGCCAGATGCATGATCTCCGCGCCGGCCTCGGTGTCCTGGATCTGGGCGACATCGATGTCGCCGGGTTCGATACCGGCGCTCTCGAACGCCGCACGCGATGCGGTGACCGTCGGGCCGTCTGCGCGTGCAGGCGAGGTCCAGGGACTGAAGACCTCGAACGATCCGAACCTGCGGGATCGCAATTCCGCTGCTTCGAGGAAGATCGGCGTGTCGGTGTACTTGTGGGCCCGGTCCGCGCGGGCGAGCACCAGCGCCACGCCGCCTTCCGCAGGCGAGCAGAACATGTACTGCGTGAGCGGGTCGCTGACCATCGTCGAGCCGACGATGTCCTCTTCGCTCAGCGGTGTGCGACGCCACGCGTGCGGCGCGAGCGCCCCGTTCCGGAACGCCTTGGCCGCTACCGTGGCGAGCAGCGACTTGGGCAGGTTGTGCTCCACGAGGTAGCGCTGGATCTTCATCGCGAAGAACTGGGTGGTGACCATCATTCCGGACTCGCCGTACCAGCGGCCGAGGCCGTTGTCCTCGGGTCGTGCGTTGAAGGCTCCGCGCGGGTGCTTGTCGAATCCGACAACGAGTCCGAGATCGGATTCACCGGAGCGGATGCGGCTCACTGCGGAAGTCAGGGCACTGCCACCGGTGGCACAGCCGTTCGAGACGTTGATGAACGGCAACCCGGTGAGGCCGAGAGACGACACCAGCGTATCGGCGTTGCCTGCCGAATCGCTTCCGCCGTAAGCGAACTGGATGTCGTCGAATTCGACACCGGCATCGGCGAGCGCCTGCCGCACCGCATAGGCACCTTGGTCGAGCCCGCTGACACCTTCCGTGCGGCCGAACCTGTGGATGCCGACACCGACGATCGCTACCTTCATCATTCCTCCTCGCCGATCGGTTCGAATGCGAACGTCACGACCTCGGTGCTGTCGTCGTCCACGTGGTTGACGATGTGGGTGAGACGCATCGGCATGTCGATACGCATCGCGCCCGCGTCGGCGACCGTCAGCCGGGATTCGACGATCACATCGCCGAGGTCGATGTAGCCGACCCCGAACGGCTCGAACGGCTCGACACACACGAACGGCCGCTTCGGGGCGAAGGACTGCACGGTGTAGGACCACAGGGTTCCTTCACGTGGCAATTCCACGCTCGCCATTGCGGTCGCGCCACATCGAGGACATCCGTTCTGGAACGGGAAGGTGACCGTGCCGCACGTCGGGCACCGAGCACCGCGCAGAGCGGCGTCCGGGTCGCCGCCGACGAACAGGTCCGGATCGATCGGGCGCCGGGCGACGCTGCTGACGGTCATCGGGATTCTCCGCTCGTGGCCGCAGCGCGCTCGGTGTCGATCTCCCACACCGGCAGCACCACGGGGTTGCCGGAGGCGTCGGCGCCCAGGTTCTCGAAGCTGCTGCGGACGGGGGTACCTGCGGCGACGTCGACGCGCCCCGGCAGATTGCCGATCAGCCGCACACCGTCCGCCTCGCCGTCCAGATCGATGACGATGACGGTGTACGGCACGGGGAACAGCGGATGAACCTGGTGCTCGACGATGGTGTGGCAGTACACGGTGCCGGTGCGCGGAGCGGGCTTCCAGAGCACAGCCGTGCTCCCGCAGTACACGCACCGTGGTCTCGGCAGATGGATGCGCCGGCCGCAGTCCTCACACGTGAGGATCGCGATCTCGCCGTTCGCGGCCGCCTCGAAGAATCCGCTGCTGCCGCGTTCCGCGACGAGGGGGCGCAACCGCTCCTGCACTGCAGGGGTGGACACTGCTGTGGTTGCCGCTGCTGCGGCCGCAGTGGCGCTCATGCCGACACCAGGATCAGCGCGCTGGCGGCCGGCGGCGGTGCCGAGGTGACGAGTGAGACCTGCGCACCCTCCACCTGGCTCGTCGAGGTCCCGCGGATCTGCCGCACACCCTCGACCACGTGGTTCATCCCGTGGATGTATCCCTCGGACATGTGTCCTCCACTCGTGTTGATCGGGATCGACCCGCCGAGGTCGATCTGTCCCTCGGCGAGGAAATCGCCGGTGTCGCCGCGCTTGCAGAAGCCGTAGTCCTCGAGTTGGATCAGCGCGGTGATCGAGTAGCAGTCGTAGATCTGTGCCACGTCGACGTCCGACGGGCCGAGACCCGCCCGCGAGTACAGCGTCTCCTGGCATTCGCGGGACGGGAGCGCGGTGATGTCCTCACGCATGAGCGTCGGGTACATCAAACCGGGCTGCGGGTGCCGGCAGGTCGACATCGCGACCGAACGGATCAGCGCAGGTGTCTGTTTCAGGTCCTTCGCACGTTCGGAAGTTGTCACGACCACCGCAGCGGCGCCGTCGGTCTCGAGACAGTAGTCGAACAGCCGCAGCGGCGACGACAGCATGCGCGAGTCGAAGTAGTCGTCGAGCGTCATCGTCCGCTCGTACATCTGCGCGCCGGGGTTGGCGTTGGCACGACGCCGGGTCACCAGCGCGATCTGCGCGAGCTGCTCCGATGTCAGACCGGTCTCGGTCATGTAGCGCTGCGCCATGAGGGCGAAGTACTGACCCGACGACAGGAGACCGTAGGGCCCGAAGAACTCCTCGAACGTCTCGTTGCCGCCGACCTCCGGGGTCACCACCGGCGAGAGCCCGAAGCGTCGGCCCGACCGTCCGTTGAGCGATCGGAACACGACGACCGTCGTCGCCTGACCGCTCATGATCGCGGCGACGGCCTGCGCCACCATCGCAGCGGGTCCGGACCCTCCCGGGCCCGCCTCGCCCCAGTAGGTCAGGTGCGGGACGCCCAGTCCGTCGGCGAGGGCCGCGCACGACACCAGGTCCATGTCGTTGCGCACGACGCCGTCGACATCGGCGGGCGTCAACCCGGCATCGGCGAGGGCTTCGGCGGCGGCTTCGACGGCGAGTGCCGTGACGGACGCGCCGGAATCCCTGGAGTACTTCGTTGTGCCGATACCGGCGATCGCGCACGCATCTCTGCGCCAGGTGGGTTCGGTGGACATAGGCGGAGGCCTTTCTCAGAAACCGATCAGTGGGTCAATTGGCTGTCAGGCCGCCGTCGGCAGCGATCGCCGCGCCGGTCATGAACGAGGCATCGTCGGAGAGCAGGAACGCGATGACCGATGCCATTTCGGCGGGGTCCGCGGACCGCGCCAACGCGGTGTTCTCCACGACCCGGCTCCGTGTGACCTCGGGTTCGGGGCCTTGCAGTGCCGTGGAGTTCGCCCGGAGTCCGGTGCTCACCAGACCGGGGCACAGACAGTTGGCCCGAATTCCCTGGTCCGCGTATCCCATTGCCACGGAACGTGTCAGCTGGAGTACGCCGCCCTTCGAGGCGTCGTAGCCGGGGGTGTTGAGGTTGGTGGACACCAGCGAGGCCACGGACCCGACTGTGACGATGGAACCTGCACCTGCCTCGAGCAGGTGCGGGATGGCCGCACGCAGCGGGAGGAAGGTGCCGGTCAGGTTCACCCGCAGGATGCGCTCCCAGTGCGCGATGTCCATTTCGTGCAGCATCGCGGTCCCCGAGATCCCCGCGCAGGTCACCGCACCGTCGAGTCCCCCGAACTCGGCGACGGTGGCGGCCACCGCATCCGCGACGGACGTCTCGTCGCCGACATCGCACCGGAGACCGATGGCGGTACCACCGGCCGCGCGCACGGCGTCGGCGACGCGGGTAGCGGCTTCCTCTCGCGCGTCGGTGATCGCGACCGCCGCGCCCTCGGAGGCGAGGCGATGCGCGGTGGCCTCACCGATTCCGCTTCCGCCGCCGGTCAGGAACACGCGTCGGCCCGTGAGCCGGCCGACGACCGGCGCCGCCGGCTGGACGGCCGTCACAGCCGCACCCCTGCGTCGATCGGAAGTGCGACGCCCGTGATGAACCGGGATTCGTCGGACGCGAGGAACAACACCGCGTTGCTGAGGTCCTCGGGGGAAACCCAGCCCACACCCATCGGGTTACGGTCCTTGGACCGCTCCCACAGATCCTGCGGACCGGGGTTCTCGAGATCGGGGCCGAAGATCCGGAACGTCGCCTCGTTGTGGAGCATCGGCGTTTCGACCGCGCTGGGATTGACCGTGTTGACGCGGATTCCGTGCGGTCCCAGTTCGGTGGCGAGCGTACGCATCAGACCCATGACGCCGCTCTTGGACGCGTTGTAGTGGGCGATGTTGCCCGAGCCCAGCATCGCCTGAATCGAACTCGTGATGACGATCGAACCTCCGCAACCGGCCTCGATCATCGGCGGCACGACAGCTTTGATCGTATGGAACGCGCCGGTGAGGTTGACGTCGAGCATGTCCTGCCACTCGGTGTCGGTCAGCTCCCACGTCGGCCGGAAGCCGACGATGCCCGCGTTGGCACTCACGATGTCGATCCGGCCGAATTCGTTGTACGCGTCTGCGACGACCGCGTCGAGCTGCGCCTGGTCACGGACGTCCGCGACGCGCGAGAGCACACGGCGGCCGGTCGCGGCGACGAGCCGCTCGGTTTCCTTCAGGTCCACCTCGGTGGCGAGCGGATAGGGCACCGAGTCGATCTGCGAACACGCGTCGAGGATGACGATGTCCGCGCCCTCCTCCGCGAGGCGCACCGCATGCGAACGTCCCTGCCCGCGAGCGCCACCCGTGATCAGGGCAACTTTGCCTTCAACTCTTCCCACGAAACTGTCTCCTTGTCGCTTATGCCGTGTGCGTGCGTCGACACCGGTGAATGTGGCGGTCTTCGCCGTTCACTGGTTGAACAGCTGCCCGAACCGAACTTTGAGCTGCTCGAGAGCCTCCGGCGTCATCGCCGCGGTGTCCTGCGGCGCGACCTTGTCGATCGTCGTCACCGCGGACGTGATATCCGGCAGCACCGCCGCATTGCGGAACGAGAGCGCCTCCTGCCCGGCGGGGGTGATCATGTAGTTGGCCAGCACCTGGGCGGCGTTGGGGTGCGGTGCGCCGGCCAGGATCGAGGTGTACATCCAGCCTCCCCAGATGAGGTCGCCGAACGCCGAATCCACGGGCGCGCCGGTTTCCCGCTCCGAGGTCTGATCCTGGACGAACACGGCCGCGGCGATCTCCCCCGACGCCAGTGCCTGAGCGAGCGGAAGCGCACCCGGGTAGATCCGCGGCTTCTGTTCGGCGAGCTTGTCGAGGAAGCCTTCTCCTCCGACCTGCTCGAGGTAGGAACCGTAGAAGTCCACATGGGCAGTGGAAGTCGGCAGGACGATGCCGATCTTGCCGCCCGACAGGTCGGGATCGAGCATGCTCTCGTAGCCTTCGAGGCCATTCGGGTAGCGATCGGTGTTCCAGCCGTAGGTCAGCACCGATGCGCCTGTTACGAAGTCGTTCGACTCGCGCATCAACGTGTCGGCATCGTATTCGGAGGCCGAGTCCGTGAAAGCGGGACCGACGGGTTCGACGGCACCGCCTGCAGCACCGAGTTCCTGTGCCCAGGACACGGTCGCCTGGGTGACGACGTCGGCCACCCGGTTGCCGGTCTTGTTCTCTGCATCGATTTTCTGGTGGAGGTTCGCGTCGACGTCACGAACGATGTTGACCGTGATGTCGTAGTCCGCCTCGAACCGCCGCGCGAGCTCCGCGATGGCGTCGGCTGCGTTCGACGAATACAGGGTTACTTCCCCCTCGGCCTTCGCCGCATCGACGACCTGCTGCCACGACTCGTCACCGGCGGGGCCGGTGTCCCCGACCGAGTCGGAGGCGATGCGCTCGTCGCCGCCACCGCCGCACGCGGTGAGCATCGTCGCGACGACACCGATCGCGATTGCAGTCGTGGCTATGCCCCCGGGCCTGAGGGACCTCGAACGCCCGGGACGTTCCGGATTCGAACGCTGTCGGAGAAACTTCATGGTACGGCTCCTGTTCGAGCAGTCGGCGTTGCCTGTACGAGGGGATGACGGTCGGGTGGTCAGGGAGTCGAAGTCCTGCCACCGTCGACCGGGATGATTGCTCCGGTTGTATAACTCGAACTCGGTCCTGCGAGATAGAGTGCGGCTCCGACGATTTCGTCCGGATTACCCGCTCGCTGTAGCGGCATTCCCCCGAAGAGCTCGTTGGCGTAGTCCATGTCCCAGGCCTTGCTGATGTCGGTGAGGAACGCTCCGGCCATGATGGTGTTCACTCGCACGGTGGGGCCGTAGGCCTGGGCGAATCCCTTGGTCAGCACATTCAGGCCGGCTTTCGCCGCAGCGTAGGGAAGGTCGTTCGGCGTGGGGCGCTGGGACGCGATCGAGCTGATGTTGACGATCGATCCGCCGTCACCTGCCGCCATCCTCGGGCCCACGAGCGTGGTGAGCCGGAAGGCACCCTTGAGGTTCACGTCGATGACTTTGTCGAACAGATCTTCGGAGATCTGATCGAGGCTGGGGTACAGCGGCGCCATTCCCGCGTTGTTGACGAGGATGTCGAGGTGACCGAATTCTTCGTACACGCGGTCGACGAGCGGTTCGTGAGCATCCCAGTCGCCTACATGGAAGGCGAGCGGAAGAGACCGACGGCCGGTCGTCTCGGCAACTTCCGCTGCAAGTTTCTCACAGCTGTCGACCTTGCGGCTGACGATCACGGTGTCCGCCCCGGCCCGGGCGAACGCAAGTGTCATCTCGCGCCCGAGACCGCGGCTCCCGCCCGTGACGAGTGCGACTTTCCCTTCGAGGGGAAGAGACTGCTGCGTCATCGTGTGAAACTCCTTGTGCATGAGGGTCACAGCATGTTCGGTGCTGTGCCGATGAAGTGGGTCTGGCTGGCACCGGCGCCGCGGGCACGGTGTCGGTGAAACGCTGCAACGCCGAATCAGATTGCCGGGAACCGGCCCCCGGTATGTCCATGGATCGGTACTACTGCTTTGCCGGTCGCGGTTCCGTCGAGCATGCCGAGGAACGCGTCCCATGCGCCGGCAACTCCTCCTGGAAACTCGGTGTGCACCGGACGGATACGTCCCGACCGGAGAAGTCCGGCCATCTCGTCCTCGAATTCGTCACGAGCATCGAGATGGTCGCCGAGCAGGAAGCCCTCCATCCGCGCGCGCCGCCAGATCAGTTTGATGAGGTTACTCGGACCCGGTTGCGGCACAGCGGAGTTGTAGATGCTGATCATTCCGCACAGCGCGATCCGAGCGTGGTCGTTGATCACGCGGATCGCAGCTTCGAGATGCTCGCCGCCGACGTTGTCGAAATACACGTCCAGACCCGACACACCGAGATCCGCCATGGTTGTCCGCAGGAGGTCCTTGACCGGGCCGTCGTGATAGTCGAACGCGGCGTCGGCACCGAGACTCTTTACCAGTTCGACCTTCTCGGGTGACCCGACACTTGCTATGACCATTGCCCCGCGTAGTTTCGCCAATTGAACAACCGTCGAGCCGACTGCTCCGGCGGCGGAGGAGACGAACACAACGTCGCCGGCGACGACCCGAGCGATCCGCTCGACCCCGATCCACGCCGTCATTCCAGGGATGCCCAGCAGCCCGAGGTGGGTGACGGCAGGCAGGTCGTCGTGTCGTAGGGGTGTGCATTCCGCCGTTGGCACGAGCGAATGCGTGCGCCAGCCGTGATCGTGCAGCACGAGCGTCCCGACAGGGAGCTCCGGGTCGGTGGATTCGGCGATCCGGCCGACGGTCGGTGCGCGCATCGGCTCGCCGAGCTCGTAAGGCTCCGCATAAGTGGCTTCTCCGCCCATACGTCCCCGCATGTACGGTTCGACCGACATCACAAGGTTCTCTACGCCGACCTCGTCGACGGCGGGAACACCGGTCGTCGTTTCGACGAGTTCGACGTCGGAGTCCTGAGGCCTGCCGTGCGGCCGCGCGCGCAGGATCCACTGGTGCGCAGTGACTCCTGCAGTGCGGTTCACGTTCACGTCGATCTGGTCCTTTCGGATATGACGGTCGAAGGCCCCGGACGGTGCGGGATGCCTGGCGGGTCTCGTCTTCAGGCGGCGGCGGTGATGCGTCCGACGAGATCGCGCCGCACGATTTTGCCGGTCGGCGTCCGGGGCAACTCGTCGACGAACACGACGTCGTCCGGCGTGCGGGATCCCCGCAGCCGCTCGCGGCACCAATCCCGGAATGCCTCGGAATCATCGTGATCGGTACCGTTCGGCACGATCACTGCGCAGATTCGCTCTCCCCACTCGTCGTCGGCGAGTCCCACAACGGCCACTTCGCGTACCTGTTCGTGTTGCACGAGAACGTCTTCGATCTCGGCTGGTGCGATGTTCTCGCCACCCCGGATGATCGTGTCGTCCGCGCGGCCGCCGATGTAGAGGAAGCCGTCGTCGATGCGTCCCCGGTCGCGGGTGGGGAACCACCCGTCTGCGTCGAGTACCGAGCCCTTCCCCATGTATTCGCCGCTGACCTGCGCACCCCGGACCCACAACAGCCCGGTCTCGCCGTCCGGCAGCACGGTCACATCGTCCTCGGCGCGAATCTGTGCCTCCATACCCGGCACGATGCGTCCCGTCGAGGACAACCGGTGGCGAAGTGCCGGATCGGCGTACGCCTCGCGGTGATCCTCCGGCCCGAGCACGGCAATCGTGGAGCTGGTCTCGGTGAGGCCGTACGCGTTGACGAAGCCTGTTCCGGGGAAGGCATCCAGCGCCTTCTCGAGAACCGGCTGCGGCATGCGTGCACCGCCGTACGCGAGGGAGGTGAGCGAAGGCACATTGGCGAGTGCACCGTCGAGGTGCTCGACGATACGCGCCAGCATGGTCGGGACGACCATTGCGCTGGAGACGCTTTCTTCTCGGACGAGGTCGAGCCATTTCCGGGGAGAGAAGTCCGGAAGGTGAACCATCCTGCGGCCGGCGTAGATGTTGCTGAGCACCGCACCCAGGCCTGCGATGTGGTACGGCGGTGTGCTCACCAGAGTCGCATTTTCTTCACTCGCAGAGGCGAATTCGACGGTGTTCAGAAGGTAGGAAAGCAGATGGCGATGCCTCAGCACGACGCCCTTCGGCGCCGATGTCGTCCCCGAGGTGAACAGCACGATCGCGGTCTCGTCCTCGCGCGACCGGTCTTCGGTGGCACGCTCCGCCGTGCGCGCCATGGCGAGGAATTCCGCGCTCGTGACGATCCGGTGATCGGTTCCGGCGAGCTTGTCCGCGTAGGCGTCGTCGGCGACGACGATCGGCTCGTCGAGCCGGTTGATCAGTTCACGTAGCTGATCGGCCGGGAGCCGGTAGTTCAGAGGAGCGAGAGGCACGCCGGCGCGCGCCGTCGCGAACATCAAGATCGGCAGAATCGGACCGTTGACACCGATGAAGACCACGTGGCGCGCACCGAGTCGTTCCAGAACCCCGGCGCCTCCCCACGAGATCTCGTCGAGTTGCCGGTACGTCGTTCCGTCGACGCGACCACCCATGGCCAACCGGTCGGGCGTAGCCGACGCCGCCATGTCCAAGATCATTGCGATGCCCATTTCACCACCTGTCTGAGAACTCTCCGAGGCGAAGTGCGTCCTGCGACCGTCGTTCCGGGAATGAAATACACGTCGGACCAGCAGTGCTTCACGTCACCCTTTCGGCTGTGATGTGAACCATAGCAACTATCCCTATATTTGTGAAGTTATAAGTGTGCGCCGATATGCAGCGACGAAACTCCCTGTTCGGCGTGGCCGGGCGACATGCTGAAACCAAAGGAGGCGAAGGAGAACTTTCCATCCCGCCGGCACGCAATATCCAACGGCGGCGTGGTGCGTCTACCGCGCGACGTCGACGCTCTCGTGGCAGCGACGGCAGGTCGTCGAGGTGTAGCCGGGGACGCCGTCACACCACTTCTGCACTGCGCGACTCGGCACCGGGCCATCGAGACCGAAGGCCGGCGCCCCCTCGGGCGCCGGCCTCAGGCTTACGGGCAGTGTCAGACAGCAGGACCGTCGGTGATCAACGGCCACACCTCATCGGTGGCCGCAGCGGTCGCGAGCAGTTCCGCATCCCATGACGCCAGTGTGCCGAACTCGCTGCGCCACGACAGGATCCGGTTCGCGTGCCGGTGCAGCTCGTGCTCCATCGTGAAACCGATCGCGCCGAGCGCCTGGTGCGCGTTCCGCGCGATCACTGCGGCTGCGTGACCGGTGCACGACGCTGCCGCGGCGACGGCGAATTGCGT